>WFPZ01000225.1 GCA_015487335.1 Paracoccaceae bacterium | reverse complement strand
GCCTCGGGCCAGGATGGAAGGTGCTCCAGCAGCGCGTGCACAAGCCGCCCCCTGGCGCCCTCGGCCCTTGGCGGCGACAAGGCGCTGCCCGGCGGCGAGGACGACGAAGAGGCCGCGATGCGCCGGGGGCGGCTTGTGCACGCGCTGCTGGAGCACCTTCCATCCTGGCCCGAGGCCGACTGGCCGGAAAGGGCCGGGGAAATCCTTGCACTCAGCGGCGAGGGCCCGCCCGCAGCGGAGGCGGACGAGATTGTGCAAGAGGCGATAAGACTGCTGAAAACCACCGGGTTAGAGACTGTTTTTGCCCCTGATGCCCTGGCCGAGGTGGACCTTTCCGCCGCCTTGCCGGAGCTGGACGGCCAGCGCATCCACGGTGCGGTGGACAGGCTTGTGATCGGCCCCGAACGCGTGCTGGCGGTTGACTTCAAGTCCAACCGCATCGTCCCGCAACGCCCCGAGAACGTGCCTTCGGGCATCCTGCGCCAGATGGCCGCCTATCATTCGGCGCTTTGCCAGATTTATCCGGACCGGCCCGTCGAATGCGCCATCCTGTGGACACGCACCGCCCAACTGATGCCGCTGCCCCACGACATCATGCGGGAATCCCTTCGCGCGCTCACGACTTCTTGACGATCCCCCGGCCTGTTCATAGGTTCCGCCCAACCAGCCAGATATCAGGAGAAACCCAATGGCAACCCTCGCAGTAACCGACGCCACGTTCGACCAGGAGGTCCGCAAATCGGACATTCCCGTCGTCGTGGATTTCTGGGCAGAGTGGTGCGGACCGTGCAGGATGATCGGCCCGGCGCTCGAGGAGCTTTCCGAAGAGCTCGCCGGGAAGGTGAAGATCGTCAAGGTCAATGTCGACGAAAACCCCAATACGCCGGCCCAGATGGGGGTGCGCGGCATTCCGGCGCTGTTCCTGTTCAAGGACGGCCAGGTGGTGTCCAACAAGCTTGGCGCAGCGCCCAAGGCGGCGCTGGAGAACTGGATCAAGGATTCCATCTGATCCGGTTCACGAACGGCATCGAAAAACGGGGCGCTTTCGTGCCCCGTTTTCATTTGCGCCGCCCTATATCCGCCATCCGCGGGCGCGCACCGTGGCGAGGATCTTTTCCTCCGCTTCCTCGCGGCCGGCGTTGATCGACATCTCCTGAAAAAACCAGAACAGGTATCTGTCGTAATCCGGCCGCAGGTTTCGCACCATGCGGAACGCCTCGGCCACGCCCAGATCGGGGACATTGGCACAGATGTGGTGAAAGTCTATTCGCCCGAACAGCACCGCCGGCTTGCCGAAGAAGAACCCGGCAAGCGCCGCGCCCGAGTTCTGGGTGACGACGTAATGGCAATCGCGCGCCATCTCGCCCGGATCGCCGCGCGTCACCTCCAGGTTGGAAAAGCGCCGCGAGAGGTCTTCCAGCGCCCGCAGCTCGGCCGGGGTGTAGTCTTCCTTCGGGTGCAGGGTGGCGACAACCTTCCGGTAGGGCTCGAAGCGGATCACCTGAGCCAGCATGTCGATGGGGCTCATGGCCTGAAAGCTGCGGTGTTTCAGCAGCCGCCCCTGCAGGGGGACGTAAATGAACCCCTCGTCGCCGGCCGGGCACTGGCCGTAGAGCCGCCGGCGCCAGAAGGCGGCAAAGCGGCGCGCCGCCTCGCTGTCCACCTCCTCGGGGCGGAAATCGGCCCTTGCCACCGAGCCTTCCCAGCGCTTCGCCGTCTTCTCGATGCGCCAGAACGGGTAGTGATAGGCCAGGCGCATCGTCAGGGCCCGCTCGTGAAAGGGCTCCTCCATGAAGAACATCGCATAGCCCGGATCGGCCACCGACGAGAGCAGCTCGGCATCGGAATTGCCCCTGAACAGGCACACGATCCCCACCGAGGCAAAGGCCGCCTCCATCCGGTTGATGACATTGACCAGCCCCGCCTCGGCGCGCTGGCGCATCTCTTCCTCGAGGTAGAAGGTCAGTGTACTTGCGGTGTCCATCGCCGAAACGGTAGGGGCCCCCGGCCCACGCATCAAGGGAAAGCCGCTTGTGCCGGTGCGCGCCGGTGTCCATATATTCCGCGACCACGAAAAGGAGGCGACATTGGCGCAGGAACAGTTCCCCGGCTGGCACGGCACCACGATCATCGGCGTGCGCAAGGGCGGCGAGGTGGTGATCGCCGGCGACGGGCAGGTGAGCCTCGGGCAGACGGTGATCAAGGGCACGGCGCGCAAGGTGCGCCGGCTGAACAGCGGCGGCCGGGATGTGGTGGCGGGTTTCGCCGGCTCCACCGCCGATGCCTTCACCCTGCTGGAGCGGCTGGAAGCCAAGCTCGAGGCCACGTCGGGGCAGCTGGCGCGTGCCGCCATCGAGCTGGCCAAGGACTGGCGCACCGACAAGTACCTGCAGAAGCTGGAAGCGATGCTGATCGTCACCGACGGGGCCGACCTGCTGGTGATCACCGGCGCCGGCGACGTGCTGGAGCCCGAGCATGACGTCACCGCCATCGGCTCGGGCGGCAATTTCGCGCTGGCCGCGGCGCGGGCGATGATGGACAGCGACATGAGCGCCGAGGAAATCGCCCGCAAGGCCATGAGCATCGCCGCCGACATCTGCGTGTACACCAACGGAAACCTGACGGTGGAGACGATAAGCAGATGACGGACCTCACCCCCCGCGAGATCGTCTCGGAGCTCGACCGCTTCATCATCGGCCAGAAGGACGCCAAGCGCGCCGTGGCCGTGGCCCTGCGCAACCGCTGGCGGCGCAAGCAGCTGGATCCGGCCCTGCGCGAAGAGGTCTATCCCAAGAACATCCTGATGATCGGCCCCACCGGGGTGGGCAAGACGGAGATCAGCCGCCGCCTGGCCCGGCTGGCGCGCGCGCCCTTCATCAAGGTCGAGGCGACCAAGTTCACCGAAGTGGGCTATGTGGGCCGCGACGTGGAGCAGATCATCCGCGACCTGCTGGAAGCCTCCATCACCATGACCCGCGAGCGCATGCGCGAAGAGGTGAAGGCCGCCGCCCGCAAGGCCGCCGAAGACCGGGTGCTGCGCGCCATCGCCGGCGAGAACGCCCGCGAGCAGACGCTGGAGATGTTCCGCGGCAAGCTCAGGCGCGGCGAACTGGACGATACCGTCATCGAGCTGGACGTGGCCGATACCTCCTCGCCGCTGCCGATGTTCGAGATCCCCGGCCAGCCGGGGCAGATGGGCGGGGCGCTGAACCTCGGCGATCTGTTCGGCAAGGCCTTCGGCGGGCGCACCGTGCGCCGGCGCATGACGGTGGCCGAAAGCCATGACGTGCTGATCAACGAAGAGGCCGACAAGCTGCTGGACGAGGAAACCGTCATCCGCACCGCCATCGAAGGGGTCGAGCAGAACGGCATCGTTTTCCTCGACGAGATCGACAAGGTCTGCGCGCGGGCCGACATGCGCGGTGCCGATGTCTCGCGCGAGGGCGTGCAGCGCGACCTGCTGCCGCTGATCGAGGGCACCACGGTTTCCACCAAATACGGGCCGGTGAAAACCGACCACATCCTGTTCATCGCCTCCGGCGCGTTCCACGTTGCCAAGCCCAGCGACCTGCTGCCCGAGCTGCAGGGCCGGTTGCCCATCCGGGTGGAGCTTCGGGCGCTGACCGAAGAGGACTTCGTGCGCATCCTCACCGAAACCGACAATGCGCTTACCCGGCAATACGCCGCCTTGATGGAAACCGAGGGCGTGAAGGTGGAATTCACCGAAGACGGCATCGCCGCGCTGGCCCGGATCGCGGCGGAGGTCAACCGCAGCGTCGAGAACATCGGCGCGCGGCGGCTTTACACGGTGATGGAGCGCGTCTTCGAAGAGCTTTCCTTCACCGCCCCCGACCGGGCCGGGCAAAGCGTGACCGTCGATGCCGCCTTCGTGGAGGAAAACCTCGGCGATTTCGCCCAGACGACCGATATCGGCCGCTACATGCTGTAGTGGCCTGCCCGGCGTGCCCTGTGTGCAAGAAGCGACGTCCGCATCATCGAACGAATCCTGATACGGAGGTTCGCGCCCGGCACCGAGGGTGAGCGTGGTGCAGCCCTTCCCGCGCTGCATATTATGCCAAAACGGCGCAATCGCATGACAGGGCTGATCAATTCGCGCCGCCCTGGGGGGTCGGGCGCGAACCGGATCGCGAGGCGATCCGAGGAAAACCGGAAACATGGCGAACTTCTGATCCGGGAGGCTACCGCCTGTTCCGCCGCAGGTAGACGTAAAGCGCGCCTTCCCCGCCGTGGCTGCGGTGGGCCGGTGCGGTTTGCAGCACCACCGAGGAAAGCGGCGGCCCCTGCAGCCAGTGCGGCACCTGATGGCGCAGGATGCCCCGGCGCTCGGGGATCGGGCCGGGGCCGGCCTCGCCGCGGCCCTTGCCGGTGATCACCAGCACCAGCCGCTTGCCCCCGGCATGGGCCCCGAGGATGAAGCGTATGAGCGCCGGATGCGCCTGGGCCAGCGTCATGCCGTGCAGGTCGATGCGGGCCTCGGGCGCAAGCTTGCCGCGCCTGAGATCGGCAAACCGCTTGCGGTCCATCTTCAGCGGGGCGGGGCGGGGCTGTTCCGCTCCTGTCCATTGCGCGCCATGCCCCGGCCCCGCCTTCTCGCCGATGCGGAAACGGGGCGGCTCGTAAGCCTTCGCGGCGGGGGCCACCGGACGGGCCGGGCTGGCGGGCGGCGGCGGGGCCGGTTGCTGGGGCTTGCGGTTTTCCCGAACCGGGTGAAGCGGATGGGTGCGGGCGCGCACTCTGTCCCACAGTTCCTGCTCTTCGGGCTTCAGCCCGCGCGGGCGGCGGCGGCTCATCGGTCAACCTCGTCGGCCCGGGCATAGGCCAGCTCTATCGGCAGAAGCACGACCATCCGGCCCGGATCGCTGACGCGCGCGGCCGCGCGGCCGGCTTCGTCTCCGGAGCCGAAGAAGATATCCCCCCGTTGCGCCCCCTTGATGGCCGAGCCGGTATCCTGGGCGACCATCAGGCGGCGGAAACTTCCCGCGCCGCCCTTCTCCACCCAGACCGGCGCGCCCAGCGGAACGAAGCGCGGATCGACGGCCAGCGAGCGCAACGGCGTGAGCGGGCGGTTCATCGCCCCCAGCGGCCCGGCCTCGGGCGGCACGCCGCGCAGCTCGCGGAAGAACACGTAGGACGGGCTGGAGCGCAGAAGCCTCATTCCGGCCACCGGGTTGCGCCGCACCCAGTTGGCGATCACCCGGGCCGAAACCTGGGAGGGCTCGTAGATGCCGCGGCGCACCATCTCGTCGCCGGGAGAACGGTAGCGCCGCCCGTTGGAGGCCGCATAGCCCAGCCTGATCACCGAACCGTCGCGCATCCGGATCCGGCCCGAACCCTGCACCTGCATGTAGAACAGCTCTACCGGGTCATCGACCCAGGCGATCTCTAGCCCGCGCCCGGCCAGGATTCCGCGGGTCTCGATCTCTTCGCGGGTGTACCACACCATCCCCTCGCGCAGCTCGGGCGGCTTGCGGTAGACGGGATAGCGAAAGCGGGCATCGGGGCGGCGCGCGCCCTGCAGTTCGGGCTCGAAATAGCCGGTGAACAGGGCGGGGCGACCGTCCTCGATCAGGACCGGACGGAAGAACAGCTCGAAGAAGGTGCGGGCGTCGGGCCGATTGCGGGCCAGGGCGCAGACCGCGGCCCAGTCGGGCGTCTTCAGATTTCCGCAGGTCTCGAGGAAAGCTTCGAGCGCGGCCTGGTGGTCATCGCTTTCCCAGCCGCGCAGGTCCTTGAAGGAAAGGATCGTGGCTCTCGGCCCTTCCTGGGCAAGCGCCGCTCCCGCAAGCCCGACCGCCACGGCCGCGGCGGCGAAAGCGTTGCGCATCATTCTCCGGTGGCAACCAGCACCCAGTTCGGATCGGCTGCTCCCATTTCGCGGGCGAAGGTCCAGACGTCCTTCTGTCGCTTGATCTCGTTGGGATTGCCCTCGATGATTTCGCCGGCGCTGTTGCGCACGACGGATGTCAGTTCGCCCACGAACTTCACGGTGATCTCCGCCTCGCGGGTCGCCTCGTCGAAACGGGCGTCGACAAGGCTCAGCTCGCGGACGCCGATGAACTCCGCTTCGATGATAAGCCCCTCGCGCTCGCGCGCAGCGACGACCTCGGAGAAGGCGGCGAAGACGTCATCGGAAAGGAAGGGGCGTATCTTTTCCAGCTCGCCACGCTCGAAGGCCATGAGAATCATCTCGTAGGCCGCGCGGGCGCCGTTGAGGAAATCGGCCACGCCGAACTCGGGCTCCACCTTCTTCATCGCCGCCAGGGCGCGGGCGGCATCGCTGCCTTCGGGCACGTGGTCGATGATGTCGCGGTCGGGGCCGCCCTCGATCACCTCGAAACCGGGCTGCGGGCCGGAACGGGGCGGCGCCTGAAGCGGCGGCTTTTCGAAACCCTCGCGGGTACCGAGCACGCTTTTCAGCCGCAAGATCAGGAAAATCGCGATTCCTGCCAGAACCAGAAGCTGGATTACAGCTGAACTCATCTTTACCTCGCGCCGGGTTGGTGGGTGGTATCGGGCCTGTTGGGGACTTATGTAAGGCAGGGCCACGGTCAAGTCCACCGCGGCTGCACGTGATGACTTGAGGTTGATATGTGGCTTTTTGCACTCTTTCTCGCCATCCCGCTGATCGAAATCGCCCTGTTCATCCAGGTCGGCGGCCTGATCGGCCTGTGGCCGACATTGGCAATCGTGGTTCTCACCGCCTTTCTCGGCACCTGGATGATCCGCGCCCAGGGCGTCATGGCGCTTGATCGCCTTCGCGCCTCGCTCAACGAGCTGCGCGACCCGACAGAGCCGCTGGCCCATGGTGCGATGATCCTGATCGCGGGCGCCCTGCTGCTGACCCCGGGCTTCTTCACCGATGCCATCGGTTTTGCGCTGCTGATCCCGCCCGTGCGTTCGGCCGTCTATGCCTATCTGCGCCGGCGGATGGCGGTGCGCGGTTTTGCCGCCGGCCCCGGCCCGGCGCGGCCCGAGGAGCCGCTCGATGTCATCATCGACGTGGAGTATGAGGAGGTGAACCCGCGCAGGCGGGGCAACTCCGGCTGGACTGGGCATTGAGGCCGCCTGCCTGACCTGCTAGGAACCGGCCGACCCCGCATAGAAGGAGAGTGTCATGGCCGATAACGCCGAGCCGAACGGCGCGGAACAGCCCAAGCAGGCAGCCCCCGTTCAACTGAAGATCCTCGGGCAGTTCATCCGCGACCTGTCATTCGAGAACGTCGTTGCCATGAAGGGCATCGCCGGGGAAATGACCCCGGACGTCAACATCCAGGTCAGCCTCGACGCCAAGAAGCGGCAGGCGGAAAAGCAATACGAGATCTTCACCAAGTTCAAGATCACCGCCAAGAACAAGGGCACAGAGGATGTCCTGTTCCTGATGGAGCTGGACTACGGCGGGATCTTCCTTGTCGACAACGTGCCCGAAGAGCAGCTGCACCCCTTCCTGCTGATCGAGTGCCCGCGGATGATCTTCCCCTTCGTGCGCCACGTGGTGCATGACGTGATTCGCGAAGGCGGATTCCCACCGCTCAACCTCGAGCCGGTGGACTGGGTCGCGCTCTACCGCCAGAACCTCGCCCGCCAGGCCGAGGCGGCAAAGGCCGGCGCGGGCCAGAACTGACCGACACCACCGCTCCGCCATGCCCGCGCGGACGAAAGGCCCGGCTCAGCCGGGGTCACCCGTGGTGCGCAAGGTCTTCCACAGGGCGTCTTCGCCAAGCTCTTCCACGAAGGCGGCGTGGGCTGCGGCTTCTTCCGGGGTGATCCGCGGCGCCAGCGGCGTGGGGCGAGGCGGGGCGCGCCATTGCGGTGCCCCGCTGCCGGATGCGGTCTGCTCGCCCAGTCCGGCGGCAAGCGCGAAATCGGGCTGCCGTCCGCCGATCAGCTCCAGGTAGACCTCGGCGAGGATCTCGCTGTCGAGCAGCGCCCCGTGCAGGGTGCGGGCAGAGTTGTCGATTCCGAAGCGGCGGCACAGGGCATCGAGCGAGGCGGGCGAGCCGGGAAACCTCTGCCGGGCGATGGCCAGGGTATCCACCGCGCGCTCCCACGGAATGGTCGGGCGACCGGCCCGTTCCAGCTCGGCGTTGAGGAATTTCATGTCGAAGGCGGCATTGTGGATGACCAGCCGGGCATCGGCGATGAAGTTCAGGAAATCGTCGGCAATCTCGCGAAAGACCGGCTTGTCGGCGAGAAACTCGTCGCTCAGCCCGTGCACCTCGAAGGCCTCTTTCGGCATGGCGCGTTCGGGATTGATGTACTGGTGATAGGTGTTGCCGGTGGGCAGGTGATTGTGCAGCTCCACCGCGCCGATCTCGACGATCCGGTCCCCCGCTTCCGGATCGAAGCCGGTGGTTTCGGTATCCAGCACGATCTCACGCATCTGCCCGTTTCTCCCTGATTTCCCGCACCAGTTCCTGCACGGCACGGCGCGCGCCTTCAAGCGTATCCGTCCGGATCACCCGGTCGGCCCGCCTGCGCTTTTCCTCGTCCGGCATCTGGCGGGCCAGCAGCTGTGCGAAGCGCTCCTGCGTCATGCCGGGGCGGGCCAGCACGCGGCGGCGCTGCTCGTCTGCATCGGTCGAGACGACGACCGTCATGTCCACCGCCTTGTCACCGCCGGTTTCGAACAGAAGCGGGACGTCCAGCACCACGATGCCGCTTTCGGCGCTGTCCACGAAGGTCTGCCGGTCGCGCGCTACCAGCGGGTGGATTGCTGCCTCCAGCCGGCGCAGCGCGTCGGGCTCGGCGGCGATCCAGCGCCTCAGCGCCTCGCGGTCCACCCGGCCTGCCTTCACCGCCTGCGGGTGCAGGCGGCCGATGGCCTCGACCCCGGCCCCGCCGGGGGCGTAGAGACGTTCCACCGCCTCGTCGGCATCCCACACCGGCAGGCCGAGGTCGCGGAACATTTCCGCGGTTGTCGACTTGCCCATGCCGATGGAGCCCGTCAGCCCGATCACGAAGGGCCGGCGCGCGCTCATGCGCCCAGCACGATGCGGCGGGTTTCCTCGTCCACCTCGGGGCGGATGCCGAACCACCGCTCGAACCCGGGCGCGGCCTGATGGATCAGCATCCCCAGACCGTCCACCGTGGTGCAGCCGATCTCGGCGGCGCGTTTGAGGAAATCCGTCTGAAGCGGAGTATAGACCAGATCGGTGACCACCGCCCTGGGCGAAAGCGCATCCAGCGGCACCCGCAGCTCCGGCTTGCCGGTCATCCCCAGTGAGGTGGAGTTGACCACCGTCATCGCCCCTTCCAGCATGTTGCTCGCCTGGACCCAGTCCACCACCTGGATCCTGGCTCCGAACTCGGCGCGCAGGGCATCGGCGCGGGCCCGGGTGCGATTGGCCAGCCGGATCTCGGGCACGCCCACGTCCAGCAGCGAGGCCAGCACCGCGCGTGCCGCCCCGCCGGCGCCGAATACCGCCGCCGGACCGGATCGAGGCTCCCAGCCCGGCGCGTTGGCCTTGAGATTCTCGATAAATCCGTAACCGTCGGTGTTGTCGGCGTGAACCTTCCCGTCCTGGCGGAAGATAAGCGTGTTGGCCGCCCCGATGAGCGCCGCCCGGTCGGTGACCAGATCGGCCATGCCCAGCACGGTTTCCTTGTGCGGTATGGTCACGTTCACTCCGACGAAGCCCATTTTCGGCAGCGTCTCGATGACCTGGGCCAGGTTCTTCTGGGCCACATCCAACGGCACGTAATGGCCCCTTATTCCGTAGCGCTTCAGCCAGTAGCCATGCAGGGCCGGCGAACGGCTGTGCGCCACCGGCGAACCGATCACCCCCGCAAGCGGTATCTTCTCGTCACTCATCCGGGCAGAACCCCCCTGATCGTCAGATAGCCAAGCAGCTCCAGCAGCGGCAAGCCCAACACGTTGAAATAATCGCCCTCGATGCGGGAAAACAGCCGCACCCCTTCCTCTTCCAGCTTGTAGCAGCCCACCGAGTGGCGGACGCTCTGCCAGTTGCGGGAAAGATAGTCGTCCAGCCAGGCTTGCGAAACCTGCCGCATCTGCAGGCGCGCCTCTCCCACATGGCGCCAGATGGGCTGCCCGCCCTCGCAGATCACCGCGGCCGAATACAGGCGGTGCTCACGCCCGTTGAGGGCGGCGAGCTGGGCTGCGCCTTCCTCGGGGTTGGCGGGCTTGGAGAGAATCCTGCCCTCGAATTCAAGCACCTGATCGCAGCCGATCACCAGCGCATCCGCCTCTCGCGCCGCGGCCTTGCGCGCCTTTGCTTCGGCCAGGGCATCGGCGATATCGCGCGCCGCCGCCCCTTCGGCGACAAGGGCCTGGCGGATCGCCTCTTCATCCACCTTCGCCGGCCTTGTCTGAAACGCCACGCCCGCGTTTTCCAGCAGCCGGCGGCGGATTTCCGAGCCGGATGCCAGCACGATCCGCCCCGTTCCCTGTATGGACTTGTGGATATCCCTCTGCATCTCCCGAGGCTTCATCCCCATCTTCTCCTGCATGTCATGCCTTGCGCCGCTTCCTGCAGAGACCTCCACGAAATCTCCTGAAAATACCCTTGGTGGAAAATCGCAGCACGATGATGTTCACAAGCTAGAAAATGCCGGGCTGTCCATGAAAATCCCGCGTATTTCCACATCGATAATCTTCTAAAATACTGAAATAAACTGAAAAACAAGATTTTCCACGTCCTGTGGGCAAGTCTCATGAAGGTTTTCCAGACAGTGGATATTTCCGTTGACGAAAGGTTAATCCACGCAATCCACAGCATCTACAATACCAATCACCTTTTCTTTATTATCCTTTTGTTATTGAAAGGGCCGGACCCGCAAAAGCGAGTGAACCGGAAATGTCGGAGATCCTTCTCAGCCTGTACCCCTGGGTGAAGTCCCTTCATGTGATTTCCGTGATCGCCTGGATGGCCGGGCTGTTCTACCTGCCAAGGCTGTTCGTCTATCACGCGGAAAAGGCCGAAAGCATCGCCGGCATGGACGGCCTGTTCCAGACCATGGAATACAGGCTTCTGCGCGTGATCATGAACCCGGCCAGCATCGCCGCCTGGATCTTCGGCCTGATGCTGGTCTTCACCCCCGGGGTGGTGGACTGGTCGATGATCTGGCCCTGGACAAAGGCCGCTGCGGTGATCGCGATGACGTGGTTCCACCACTGGCTGGCCCTGCGCCGCAAGGATTTCGCAAAGGGCGAAAACAGGCTCACCGGCCGCCAGTACCGGATGATGAACGAGCTTCCCACGCTGCTTCTGGTGATCATCGTGTTTTCCGTCATAGCGCGTCCGTTCTGAATCATTGACTCGCACCCGCCCTATCTCTATCTAGCGGCAGAGCGGCCGTCCGGCCGTGTTGACTTCCCTCATGAAATGACCGCGCGCCCACGGGCCGGTTCCGGAACCGCCATGACCCAGCAAAAACTGAATCTGTCCGAGCTGAAGGCCAAGAGCCCCAAAGACCTGCTGTCGCTCGCCGAAGAGCTTGAGATCGAGAATGCCTCGACCATGCGCAAGGGCGACATGATGTTCGCCATTCTCAACGAGCGCGCCGAGGAAGGCTGGGAGATTTCCGGCGACGGGGTGCTGGAGGTGCTGCAGGACGGCTTCGGCTTCCTGCGTTCGCCCGAGGCCAACTATCTTCCCGGCCCCGATGACATCTACGTCTCGCCGGAGATGATCCGCCAGCACTCGCTGCGCACCGGGGATACGGTGGAGGGGGTGATCCAGGCCCCGCGCGACAATGAACGCTACTTCGCCATTACCAAGGTCACGAAGATCAACTTCGAAGATCCCGAAAAGGCGCGGCACAAGATCAACTTCGACAACCTCACGCCGCTCTACCCCAACGAGCGGCTGAAGATGGAAATCGAGGATGAACAGACAAAGGACCGCTCGGCGCGGATCATCGACCTGGTCGCGCCCATCGGCAAGGGGCAGCGCTCCCTGATCGTGGCTCCGCCGCGCACCGGCAAGACGGTGCTTTTGCAGAACATCGCCCACTCGATCGAGAAGAACCACCCCGAGTGCTATCTGATCGTGCTGCTGATCGACGAACGCCCCGAAGAGGTGACGGACATGCAGCGCTCGGTGAAGGGCGAGGTGATCTCTTCCACCTTCGACGAGCCGGCCAGCCGCCACGTTGCCGTGTCCGAGATGGTGATAGAAAAGGCCAAGCGGCTGGTGGAGCACAAGCGCGACGTGGTGATCCTGCTCGATTCCATCACCCGCCTGGGCCGGGCCTACAACACCACCGTCCCCTCTTCCGGCAAGGTGCTGACCGGCGGGGTGGACGCCAACGCCCTGCAGCGGCCCAAGCGCTTCTTCGGTGCAGCACGAAATATCGAGGAGGGCGGCTCCCTTACCATCATCGCCACGGCGCTGATCGATACCGGCTCGCGGATGGACGAGGTGATCTTCGAAGAGTTCAAGGGCACCGGCAACTCGGAAATCGTGCTCGACCGCAAGGTGGCCGACAAGCGCATCTTCCCGGCGATGGATATCCTCAAGTCCGGCACCCGCAAGGAGGAGCTGCTGGTCGACAAGGCTCACCTGCAGAAAACCTACGTGCTGCGCCGCATCCTCAACCCGATGGGCACCACCGACGCCATCGAATTCCTGCTGTCGAAACTGAAGCAGACCAAGACGAACGCGGAATTCTTCGACTCGATGAATGCCTGACTTGTTGTTTTATAACAATGGGTTAGCCATATGGATACGATTTATGCACCGGCCTCTGCGCGTGGCAAGGCAGGGGTTGCGGTGGTCCGCGTCTCCGGCCCCCGCGCCCATGAGGCAGGGCGCCAGCTGGCCGGATCTCTGCCTCCTTTCCGCCAGGCCGGGCTGCGCCGCCTGAAAGGGGCTGACGGTATCCTGCTGGACGAGGCGCTCGTTCTGGCTTTCCCCGAAAACCGCAGTTTCACCGGCGAGCCGGTGGTGGAATTTCACCTTCACGGCAGCACCGCCATTGTCAGGGCGGTGCTGCAGGCCCTTGGCGCCATCGAGGGGCTGCGTCTGGCCAAGCCGGGGGAATTTACCCGCCGGGCGCTGGAAAACGAGCGCCTCGACCTCGCCCAGGTGGAGGGGATGGCCGACCTCATCGAAGCCGAAACCGAGGCCCAGCGCCGTCAGGCCCTGCGGGTGCTCACCGGCGCCCTGGGACGAAAGGCCGAGGGCTGGCGGCAAAGGCTGATCCGCGCTGCGGCCCTGCTCGAGGCGACCATCGATTTCGCCGACGAAGAGGTGCCGGAGGACGTAACCCCCGAGGTTTCTTCCCTCCTGGAGGAGGTGACGGGGGAACTGCGCACCGAGGCCGCCGGGGCTGCCGTGGCCGAGCGCATCCGCGACGGTTTCGAGGTTGCCATCGTCGGCCCGCCTAACATCGGCAAGTCTACCCTGCTCAACCGTCTGGCCGGGCGCGAGGCGGCGATCACCTCCGAAGTGGCCGGCACCACCCGTGACGTGATCGAGGTGCGGATGGATCTGCACGGCCTGCCGGTTACCATCCTTGATACCGCGGGGTTGCGTGAAACCGGCGACAAGGTGGAAGCCATCGGCGTGAAACGCGCCATCGAACGGGCGAAAGCAGCCGATCTGCGGGTATTTCTGACCGATGGAAACACTACATATACTGACCTTCAACCTGAAGGTGAGGATATCTTGTTGCGCGGCAAGGCTGATCTTCAACCCGGGGGGGAGGGCGGAATCTCCGGCAAGACGGGCGAAGGGGTGGAGGCCCTGATCCGGCGAATCACGGAAATCCTTGAAAAGCGGGCCAGCGGGGCCGGCACGGCGATTCGCGAACGCCATCGCCTGGCGATGGAAGCCGCAGTTTGCTCTTTGGAATCGGCGCGAACTGAGCTAGAAGGCGGTCCCGGACGCGCGGAACTGGCG
>WFPZ01000224.1 GCA_015487335.1 Paracoccaceae bacterium | reverse complement strand
GCAGGCCTGCATGTGGAGCGCGGCATCGTGGTGGACGACGCCATGCGCACCTCCGACCCGCACATCTTCGCCCTTGGCGAATGCGTGGAGCATGACGAAGCCGTCTACGGCCTTGTCGCGCCGCTTTACGACATGGCCAGGGTGCTGGCGCGCACCCTGACCGGGGAAGAGGCGCGCTTCGTGCCGCCCCCCGTCGCCACCCGGCTGAAGGTCACCGGGGTCGATCTGTTCTCGGCCGGCGAATTCGGCCAGGACGAGGGGCTGGAGGACATCGTCTTCCGCGACCCCGCGCGCGGGCTCTACAAGCGGCTGGTCCTGAAGGACGACCGGATCGTCGGCATCGTCATGTATGGCGAAACCTCCGATGCCGGCTGGTTCTTCGACAAGCTGGTGCAGGGCGAGGACATCTCCGCGATCCGCGAAACCCTGATCTTCGGCCCCGCCTGGCAGGGCGAGGGCCGGGCCGACCCGCTGGCCGCCGTCGCCGCCATGCCCGACAGCGCCGAAATCTGCGGCTGCAACGGGGTGTGCAAGGGCACCATCACCCGGGCCATCGCCGAAGGCGCGCAGGATCTGGCCGCGGTGCGCGCCGTCACCAAGGCCTCGGCCTCGTGCGGCAACTGCACCGGGCTGGTGGAACAGCTGCTGGCCGCCACCCTGGGCGAAGAGTTCCAGCCCCCCGCCGAGGCCGCCATCTGCGGTTGCACCGACCTCACCCACGACGACATCCGCCGCCTGATCAGGGCGCGGGAACTGAAGACCATCCCGGCGGTGATGCAGGAGGCGGGCTGGAAAACCTCCTGCGGCTGCCACGTCTGCCGCCCGGCACTCAACTACTACCTGATCTGCGAATGGCCGCTTGAATACGCCGACGACGCGCAAAGCCGCCTCGTCAACGAACGCGTCCACGCCAACATCCAGAAGGACGGCACCTATTCCGTGGTGCCGCGCATGTGGGGCGGCATCACCACCCCGGCCGAGCTGCGCGCCATCGCCGACGCGGCGGAAAAATACAACGTGCCCACCGTGCACATCACCGGCGGCCAGCGCATCGACCTGCTGGGCGTGAAGAAGGAGGACCTGCCCGCCATCTGGGCCGATCTGAACGCCGCCGGGCTGGTTTCGGGGCATGCCTACTCCAAGGGGCTGCGCACGGTGAAAACCTGTGTGGGCTCCGATCACTGCCGCTTCGGCACCCAGGACAGCACCGGGCTGGGCATCAGGCTGGAAAAGACCCTCTGGGGCAGCTGGACGCCGCACAAGGTGAAGCTGGCGGTCTCGGGCTGTCCGCGCAACTGCGCCGAGGCCACCTGCAAGGACCTGGGCGTGGTCTGCGTCGAGTCCGGCTACGAGGTCTCCGTGGCCGGGGCGGCGGGCATGGAGGTGAAGGAAACCGAGCCGCTGGCCAAGGCCACCACCGAGGAGGAGGTGATCGAGCTGGCCGTCGCCTTCATCCAGCTCTATCGCGAGAACGCCCGCTACCTGGAGCGCCCCTACAAGTGGGTGGCGCGCATCGGCATGGACTGGGTGCGCGAACGCGTGGTCGAGGACAGGGCCGAACGCGCCGCCCTGGTGGAACGTTTCGAGATTTCCCAGTCGGTCTATCGCAAGGACCCCTGGGCCGAGCTGGCCCGACGCGAACAGGAGCAGCGCCAATGGGCGCCGCTTGCCGATCTGACCATGGAGGCCGCCGAATGAGCAACTGGATCGACATCGCCGCCCTTGACGACATCCCGCCCCGCGGCGCCCGGGTGGTGAAGACCGCCGCCGGCTGCGTGGCCATCTTCCGCACCCATGACGACGAGGTCTTCGCCCTCGACGACCGCTGCCCGCACAAGGGGGGGGCGCTGTCGGAGGGCCTCGTGCACGGCCATGCTGTCACCTGCCCGCTGCACGGGCTGGTGATCTCGCTGGAAGACGGCCGGGCCCGGGGCCCCGACGAGGGCCGCGTGGCCACCCATGCGGTGAAGGTGGAGGGCGGGCGCATCCTGCTCGATGCCGCGCGCCTGCGCCGCCGGGCCGCCGCATGAGCCCCACCCGCACCACCTGCCCCTATTGCGGCGTGGGCTGCGGGGTGCTGGTCCATCCCGACGGGCGCATCGAGGGCGACCCGGAGCATCCGGCCAATTTCGGGCGGCTGTGCTCCAAGGGCGCGGCGCTGGCCGAGACGCTGGGCCTCGAAGGCCGGCTCATGGCCCCCCGCATCGAGGGGCGCGAGGCCGGCTGGGACGAGGCGCTCGACCTGGTGGCGGGGCGTTTTCGCGAGACCATCGCGCGCCACGGCCCCGACAGCGTGGCCTTCTACGTCTCGGGGCAGATGCTGACCGAGGACTACTACGTGGCCAACAAGCTGATGAAGGGCTTCATCGGCTCGGCCAATATCGACACCAACTCGCGCCTGTGCATGGCCTCTTCGGTGGCCGGCCACAGGCGCGCCTTCGGCACCGATACCGTGCCCGGCACCTACGAGGATCTGGAACAGGCCGATCTGGTGGTTCTGGCGGGCGCCAACCCGGCCTGGTGCCACCCGGTGCTGTTCCAGCGGCTGCTGGCCGCCCGCGAGGCCCGGCCGCAGATGCGGATCGTCGTCATCGACCCGCGCCGCACCGCCTCTGCCGAGGCCGCCGACCTGCACCTGGCCATCCGCCCCGACACCGACGCGGTGCTGTTCAACGCCCTGCTGGCGCGGCTCGAGCGCGCGGGCCGGATCGAGCGCGCCCATGCGCAGGAGCATCTGGAAGGGCTGGACGAGGCGCTTGCCGCCGCCCGCGCCGCCAACCCCGCCGAAACCGGGCTGAGCCCGGCCGATCTGGCGCTCTTCCTCGATCTGTGGGCCGGCACCGAGAAGGTGGTGACGCTCTGGTCGCAGGGCATCAACCAGTCGGCCATCGGCACCGACAAGGTGAACGCCATCCTCAACTGCCACCTGGCCACCGGGCGCATCGGCAAGCCCGGCGCGGGGCCGTTTTCCGTGACCGGCCAGCCCAATGCCATGGGCGGGCGCGAGGTGGGGGGGCTGGCCAACATGCTGGCCTGCCACCTGGACATCGAAAACGAGGCCCACCGCGCCCTCGTGCAGGCCCACTGGCAGGCCCCGACCATCTGCACGAAGCCGGGGCTGAAGGCGGTGGAGCTGTTCGAGGCCTGCGACGAGGGCCGCATCAAGGCGCTGTGGATCATCGGCACCAACCCGGCGGTCTCGATGCCGCGGGCCGATTTCGTCTCCCGCGCCATCGCGAAGGTGCCCTTCACGGTGGTCTCCGACATCACCGAGACCGATACCACCGCGCTGGCCCGCGTGCTGCTGCCGGCCACCGGCTGGGGCGAGAAATCCGGCACCGTCACCAATTCCGAGCGCCGCATCAGCCGCCAGCGCACCTTCCTGCCCGCCCCCGGCCAGGCCCGGCACGACTGGCAGATCATCTGCGACGTGGCCCGGCGGATGGGCTTCGAGGCGGCCTTCTCCTACGATTCCCCGGCCGCGATCTTCCGCGAACATGCCGCGCTTTCCGCCCTCGCCGCCGCCCGGGGGCTGGATTTCGACATCGGCGGGCTGGCGGGCCTGGACGACGCCGCCTACGAAAGCCTCTCTCCCGTGCAGTGGCCCGTCCCGGCCGGAGGGGCCGCAGGCGGGCGCTTCTTCGGCAAGGGCGGGTTCTTTCGCCCCGGCGGCAGGGGGCGGCTCGTGGCCGTCACCACGGCTGCTGCCGGCGGGGAAATCGTGCGCCGGGGGTTTCGGCTGAACACCGGGCGGGTGCGCGACCAGTGGCATACCATGACCCGCACCGGCAGGGCGGCCCGACTGAACCGGCATGAACCCGAGCCCTTCGTGGAGATCCACCCCGATGACGCCCGGGCGCTGGGGCTGGGCCGGGGCGATCTGGCCGAGATCGCCTCGGAGCACGGCCGCGCGGTGCTGCGGGTGCGGATCGCCCCGGGGATGCGGCGCGGCACGCTGTTTGCGCCCATGCACTGGAGCGGCGCCAACACCGAAGGAGGGCGCATCAACGCGCTGGTGGCCGGCGAGAGAGATCCGCTCTCGGGCCAGCCCGCGCTCAAGGGCGGGCGGGTGCGCCTTGCCCCCTTCGCGGCCCGCTGGCACGGCTTTGCCGCCTCGGAAAGCCGCATCGACGTGCACCGCCATGCCCACGGGGCCGTGGCGCGCACCGACAGCGGCTGGCGCGCCGAGCTGGCCGGCCTCGACGAACCGGCCGACTGGCAGGCCGAGGCGCGCGCCATCCTCGGGCTTCCGGACGGCAGCGCCAGCATCCTGCGCGATGCCACCCGGGGCGTGGTGCGCCTGGCCATCCACCAGGGCGCCCGGCTGCGCGGGCTGTTCTTCGCCGCCCCGCACCCGCTGGAGGTGGCGCGCGAGCACGCCGCGGGGCTGATCGGCACCGACACCCCGGCGCTGGAGGCGCTGGCCGGGCTGCCGGTTTGCGGCCGCGTGCAGGCCGGGCGCACGATCTGCGCCTGTTTC
>WFPZ01000223.1 GCA_015487335.1 Paracoccaceae bacterium | reverse complement strand
AGCAGGGTGCGGGCCTCCGGGTCGAGGGTGGTTTCCCACAGCTGATCGGGGTTCATCTCGCCCAGGCCCTTGTAGCGCTGCAGCGACAGGCCCTTTTCGCCCTCTTTCAGGATGGCCTCGAGCAGGTCGGTGGGGCCGTGGATGACGATCTGGCGTTCCTTGCGTGTCAGCTGTGCCGGATCGTGGTAGATGTCGCGGGTCTCCCGGGAAACCTGCGCCAGCCGCCGCGCCTCGGCGGAGCGCAGCACCGCGCCGTCAAGAGAGCGGATCTCCTCCACCCCGCGCAGGATGCGGGTGAGGCGGATGCCGTGATCCTGGGTGATGCGGCCCTGCCAGCCGCGCTCGTATTCGGCGGCCACCTGGTCGAGCCGTGCGGCGACCTCGTCGGCCACCTGCTGCAGGTCGGCATCGGCGCGGCCCGGGTCGAAGGCGCCGGCCAGCGCGGCCTGTTCGAGGATGGCGCGCGGATAATGGGTGGGGAAGGCCTCGAGCACCCGGCGGAACTGGCGCGCGCCCTCGATGACGCGGGCCAGATCGGCGCCGGCGATTTCCTCGCCCGAGGCCAGCCGCAGAACCGCCCCCTCGATCCCCATCTGGATCAGGTAATCCTCCAGTGCGGCCTGGTCCTTGAGGTAGACCTCGGACTTGCCGCGGCTCACCTTGTAGAGAGGCGGCTGGGCGATGTAGAGATATCCCCCTTCGATGATCTCGGGCATCTGCCGGAAGAAGAAGGTCAGCAGCAGGGTGCGGATGTGGGCGCCGTCCACGTCGGCATCGGTCATGATGATGATCTTGTGGTAGCGCAGCTTGGTGATGTCGAACTCGTCGCGCCCGATGCCGGTGCCAAGCGCGGTGATCAGGGTGCCGATCTCCTGGCTGGAGAGCATCTTGTCGAAGCGGGCGCGCTCGACGTTGAGGATCTTGCCGCGCAGGGGCAGGACGGCCTGATTCTGGCGCGCGCGGCCCTGCTTGGCCGAGCCGCCGGCGCTGTCGCCCTCCACCAGGAACAGTTCACGCCTGGCGGGGTCGCGCTCCTGGCAGTCGGCCAGCTTGCCGGGCAGCGAGGCCACGTCGAGCGCCGATTTCTTGCGCGTCATCTCGCGCGCCTTGCGGGCGGCTTCGCGGGCCAGGGCCGCCTCGATCACCTTGCCGATGATCATCTTCGCTTCCTGGGGATGCTCCTCGAACCACTCGCCGAGCTTCTCGTTGACCAGCCCCTCGACGGCGGGCCGGACCTCGGAGGAAACCAGCTTGTCCTTGGTCTGAGAGCTGAACTTCGGATCCGGCACCTTGACCGACAGCACGCAGGTAAGCCCTTCGCGCGCGTCATCCCCGGTAAAGGAGACCTTTTCCCGTTTTGCGATGCCCGATGAGTTGGCATAGAGGTTCATGGTGCGGGTCAGCGCCCCGCGAAAGCCCGCCAGATGGGTGCCGCCATCACGCTGGGGAATGTTGTTGGTGAACGGCAGCACGGTTTCATGGTAGCTGTCGTTCCACCACATGGCCACCTCGACGGTGATGCCGTCGCGTTCCCCGGCGATGTAGATCGGCTCGTCAAGCATCGGGGTCTTGTGACGGTCGAGGAACTTGACGAATTCGCGCACTCCGCCTTCGTAGAACAGTTCGGTTTCCAGCGGCTCGGCAGGGCGTTCGTCGCGCAGGACGATGCGCACGCCGGAGTTGAGAAAGGCCAGTTCGCGCAGGCGGTTTTCCAGCGTCTTGAAGGAATAGTCGAGGTTGGAGAAGGTTTCCAGCGAGGCCAGGAAGCGCACCTCGGTGCCCCTCTCGCCCCCGGCGTCGCCCACCACGCGAAGCGGCTCGACGGTTTCGCCGTGTTCGAAGCGGGCGAAATGCTCTTTCCCGTCGCGCCAGATGCGCAGCTCAAGCCACTCGGACAGCGCGTTGACAACCGAAACCCCCACCCCGTGCAGCCCGCCCGACACCTTGTAGGAGTTGGAGTCGAACTTGCCGCCCGCGTGCAGCTGGGTCATGATCACCTCGGCCGCGGACACGCCCTCTTCCTCGTGGATGTCCACGGGAATGCCCCGGCCGTTGTCGCGCACCGAAACGGAGCTGTCGGCGTGGATGATCACCGTCACCGCATCGGCGTGGCCGGCCAGAGCCTCGTCGATGCCGTTGTCCACGACCTCGTAGACCATGTGATGCAGGCCCGAGCCATCGTCCGTATCCCCGATATACATGCCGGGGCGTTTGCGGACGGCTTCCAAGCCCTTGAGAACCTTGATGGATTCAGCCCCGTATTCGGCGGAGCCCTGCGCGTCGTCGGCCATACATGCCTTCCTGATCATTTTGCGGGGTTTATACGAGACTTTGTGGTGGTTGTCACGTCTCTGGCACCATATTTGGT
>WFPZ01000222.1 GCA_015487335.1 Paracoccaceae bacterium | reverse complement strand
TGCTGAAGACACGGGCAAAATATCATCTGGGGCAGGTCGTCCGGCACAAGAAGCACCCGTTCCGGGGTGTCGTCTTCGACGTGGACGCGATGTTTTCCAACACCGAGGAATGGTATGCCGCCATCCCCGAGGAAAGCCGCCCCGCCAAGGACCAGCCATTCTATCACCTGCTGGCCGAGAACGACCAGAGCTACTACGTGGCCTATGTCTCGGAGCAGAACCTCGTCGCCGACTATTCGGGCGAGCCGGTGAGCCACCCGGACCTGCCCGACCTGTTCGGCGAATTCGAGGACGGCCATTACCCGCTGCAGTTCCAGCTCAACTGAGCGGCAGCCGCAAACGGCCGGAAGGCCCGGCCTTCCGGTTTCCTGATTTCTGCCGCGAGGGGCCTGGCCGAGAGCGCCCCTTCAATACCCGATCGCCGCCCCGTCCTTGCGCGGGTCCGAGGCCCCGAGCAGCACGCCGTTCTCGTGGTCGATCAGTATCGCCTGGGCGCCGCCCAGGGGCCCCTCGGGCACCACCACCTTGTGGCCCTTCCCGGCCAGTTCGCGGCGCACCGCTTCCGGATAGCCGCGCTCCACCTTCAGCTCTCCGGCATCGGCGAAGGCGCGCGGCGCATCGATCGCTTCCTGCGGGTCAAGGCCGAAATCCACCAGGTTGCTGACAAGGCGCGCATGGCCGCAGGGCTGATAGGCCCCGCCCATCACCCCGAAGGGCATGAGCAGCCGCCCGCCACGGCGCAGCATCCCCGGAATGATCGTGTGCATCGGCCGTTTGCCGCCGGCCGCCTCGTTGGGATGGCCCGCCTCCAGCGTGAAGCCCGCGCCGCGGTTCTGCAGCAGGATCCCGAATTTCGGCGAGGCGATCCCCGAGCCGAAGGCGTGGTAGATCGAATAGATCATCGAGACCGCCATGCGGTCCTTGTCGACAACTGTCAGATAGACGGTTTCGCGGTGCACGTTGGCGCTGGCGGCACGCGGGTCCGGCATGGCCCTGGCCGGGTCGATCAGGGCGGCCAGCGCATCGGCCGTTTCGGGGGAGAGCATGTGCTCCAGCCGGGTGGTGTGGTCCGGGTCGGCGATAAAACGGTTGCGCGCGTCATAGGCCAGCTTCGTGGCCTCGGCCTCGACATGGGCCCGCTCGGCGCCGAACGGCTCCATCCCGGCGATGTCGAACCGCGCCAGGATGTTGGCCAGCAGGATCGCCGTGGCGCCCTGCCCGTTGGGCGGGTGCTCCACCAGCTCCGTGCCCCGGTAGTCGCCCGATACCGGCACGGTGTAGTCGCAGGCGGTGGCGGCGAAATCCTCCATGGAGTGAGCCCCGCCCTGGGCGCACAACGCATCCACCATGTCCTGCGCGACCTCCCCCTCGTAGAAGGCCGCGCGCCCGTCTTGCGCGATCCGGCGCAGAACCTCCGCCTGCCGGGGGTGTCGGAAGACCTGCCCCACATGCGGCGCGCGCCCGCCTGCAAGGTAGTAGTCGCGCGCCACGCCCTGCAGGGTTCCAGCATGCATCTGCCAGTCGAAGGCGGTGCGCGGGGCGACCGGCACGCCCTCCTCGGCATGACGGATCGCCGGGGCGAGGCAGGCCTCGAGGCCGAGCAGCCCCCAGTCTTCCGCCAGTTTGCAGATTGCGTCCACCGCGCCGGGCACCGTTACCGCCTCGGGCCTGTTCAGCGGCATCTCGGCAAGCCCTTCGGCGCGCAGTTTCTCCGCATCGAGCCCGGCCGGCGCGCGCCCCGAGCCGTTGAGCGCCACGATCCGTTCATCGCCCGGTGGCTTGAGCAGCACGAAGCAGTCGCCGCCAAGCCCCGTCATGTGCGGTTCGCAGATGTTGAGGGTCATGGCCGCAGCGATCGCCGCATCGGCGGCATTGCCGCCATCTTCCAGAATCCGGACAGCCACACGCGCTGCCAGAGGGTGCGAGGTGGCGCAGATGCCGTTGACGGCAAGAACCGGGGAGCGGCCGGGCAGGTGAAAATCACGCATGAAGGAAGGCCCCGTTCAGGATTCGGTAAATCCTAGGCCGGGTTCACCCGGATGCCAACCATGATCGGGAAAGAGTATGCCCCGGCGCCGCGTACTGGGTGGGGGCTGTTGAACGCGGCGCCGGGGGAAGCCGTATGCAGCTACCCTTTCCTTCTGGCGGCGCATTTTGTCCTGACCGGGGATGATTTGAGGCATTTTGGTGGCATTTGCTTCCCCGGTCCCGTCTTCGTGGTGGCTGCTTCTCACCGGCCCCTCGGGCGGGCGGATGGCGGCCGCCTGCCTCTTGGGCTTGCCGTGATCTCTGGATGTCCGGGTGATCCGCAAGCCGGCATGCCTTTCTGCCGGGTTGCCCTTCGCGGGGGCATGGGGTGGCAAGGCGTTCAGGCCGCGATGTGGAGATCCAGTGAAAAGCTCAGCACGTTCATGCCGGCGATTCGCTGGTAGCGCAGATCGTGGGCCAGCCCCCGGATCAGAAGCCAGCCGAAACCGCCTTCGGCGAGTTCGGGAATCTGGCGCGTCGGGTCGGGAGGCTCTCCGGCGGGCAGGGCGCCACCGGGCAGGGGCCTGCCGTTGTCGCGCACCTGGCATTGCAGGCCTCTCGCGGTGGGGGCGATGGTTATGGAAATGCGCCTGTCCGAAAGCCCCTCACAGGCGTGTTCCACGATATTGTTCAGCACTTCCGCCAGGACGATTTCCACCGTGGCCAGGGTGTCGTCGGGGGGGGCGAGGGCCGAGACCTCCTCCATGATCCGGGCCAGCGCCTGGCGGACGGCCAGGGGATCACTCGGGATTTCCAGTTCCACGGCCTTGCCGTTGCGAAGCCTCTGCCCGGGCCCCAGTGTCGACTGCATCATCGTGAAAGGCTCAGCCGGCCAGCCGGCTGGCCAGCGGCTCCACCGAGGCGAAATCCTCGTGGATGGTGAAGACCGAATCCATCCGCGTCAGGCGCAGGACCTTCGTGACCTTGGGCGAGGGATTGGCCAGTTCCAGAACCCTTTCCGGTGCCAGCATCTTCATCGAGGCGACGATGGCCCCCAGGCCGCTGCTGTCGATGAAATCGACCTTGCCGAGATCGAGAATCACCCTCTCGGCCGCGTCCTTGCACAGCTCGCGCATGCGATCCTTGAACTGGATCGCGCATGCGGCATCGATTCGGCTTTCCCGCACCGTGATCACGGTGCAGTCGGTCGAGGTGTTTGCCTGTAGGTCCATTTTTCCGCCTGCGCTATGCGTTTGCGGGCAGGCTAGACGGCAAAGGTTACCATTGGGTATTCGTCCGGGGTCAGAGATTGGGAGAATCCGAAATGAAAGAGGTCATCATCGCAGGCGCCGCCCGCACGCCGATGGGCGGATTTCAGGGCGATTTCGCCTCGGTCGCGGCATCAACCCTGGGCGGGGTGGCGATTCGCGCCGCGCTGGAAAATGCCGGCACCGCCCCGCAGCAGGTGGAAGAGCTGTTGATGGGCTGCGTGCTGCCGGCAGGCCAGGGCCAGGCCCCGGCACGACAGGCGGGCTTTGCCGCGGGGCTGGGCCAGGAGGTGCCGGCCACCACCGTCAACAAGATGTGCGGCTCGGGCATGAAGACGGTCATGATGGCCTTCGACAGGCTTGCCCTGGGCGATGCGCAGATCATGGTCGCCGGCGGCATGGAAAGCATGACGAATGCCCCATACCTCCTGCCCAGGATGCGTGGCGGCGCCCGGATCGGCCATGACCGGGTGCTTGATCACATGTTCCTCGACGGGCTGGAGGATGCCTATGACAAGGGCCGCCTGATGGGCACCTTTGCCGAGGATTGCGCCGAAAAATACGGCTTCAGCCGTGAGGCGCAGGACGAATACGCGCTGCAGTCGCTGGAAAACGCCCTCGACGCACAGAAGCGGGGCGCCTTCGAGGCCGAGATCGCCCCCGTCACCGTGAAAAGCCGCAAGGGCGAGGCGGTGATTGCCGCCGACGAGCAGCCTGCCAAGGCCCGGCCCGAGAAGATCCCCCTTCTCAAGCCCGCCTTCCGCGAGGGCGGCACGGTGACTGCGGCGAATGCCTCGTCGATTTCCGACGGGGCCGCGGCACTGGTGCTGGCGGGCGCCGATTCGGGGCTTGTGCCGCGGGCCCGCATCCTTGGCCATGCCAGCCATGCGCAGGAGCCCGGCTGGTTCACCACCGCCCCCGTGCCTGCGGCGCGCAAGCTGCTGGAGCGCATCGGCTGGGCCGTGGAGGACGTGGACCTGTGGGAGGTCAACGAGGCCTTCGCGGTGGTGCCCATGGCCTTCATGCGCGAAATGGGCGTGCCCCGCGACAAGATGAACGTCAACGGCGGGGCCTGCGCTCTGGGCCACCCGATCGGGGCTTCGGGCGCGCGGATCATGGTGACGCTGCTCAATGCGCTCGAGGCGCGGGGGCTGAAGCGGGGCGTTGCCGCCATCTGCATCGGCGGGGGCGAGGGCACGGCGATTGCCATCGAGCGGCCGTGAACATTGACTATCCCGCCACCGCCGCCGCCATTGCCGCGCTCACCGCAGGCGAGGAGGACGTGATCGCGCTGATGGCCACCGTGGCCTGCGAGCTTCACCACGCCGACGAGCGTTTCGACTGGACGGGATTCTACCGGGTGGTGGCGCCGGGGCTGCTGAAGATCGGGCCCTACCAGGGCGGGCATGGCTGCCTGACGATTCCGTTTTCGCGCGGGGTCTGCGGGGCGGCGGCGCGCAGCGGCGAGGTGCAGATCGTCCCCGACGTGGCCGCCTTTCCCGGCCATATCGCCTGCGCCTCCTCGACGCGCTCGGAAATCGTGCTGCCGGTGCATGACGCCGCCGGCTCGCTGATCGCCGTGCTCGACATCGACAGCGACCGGCCCGATGCCTTTACCGCGGAAGATGCCGAAGGGCTGGCGGCGATCCTGCGCGACACCTTCGCGCGGGGGCGGGGATAGGCCCTTTTCGCCCGGGCCGGCGCGCCACGGCCCGGGCGACCCCATTGGCGGCCCTCGCCGGCCATGCTAGGGCGGCGCCATGGAAAGCTACGCCCCGCCGTCCGATCCGCTGGAGATCCTCCATCACGACCACGAGCTGCTGGTGGTGAACAAGCCCGCCGGGCTGCTCTCGGTGCCCGGAAAGGGCGAGCATCTGGCCGACTGTCTGCTGGCGCGGGTGCAGGCGGTGTTTCCGGAGGCGCTTCTGGTGCACCGGCTGGACAGGGACACCTCGGGGGTGATCGTCTTCGCCCTTACCCGCCACGCTCAGCGCCATCTGGGCCTGCAGTTCGAGAAACGTCAGGCAAGGAAGACCTATGTGGCAAGGGTCTGGGGCCGGGTGGCGGAAAGGACGGGCACGGTCGACCTGCCGCTGACCGTCGACTGGCCCAACCGCCCGCGCCAGATGGTGGACCATGAGCGCGGCCGCCCGGCGCTGACCGAATGGCGGGTTATGCGCCACGAAGGAGAAACCACCCGTCTGCGCCTGTTTCCGAAAACCGGCCGCAGCCATCAGCTGCGCGTGCACATGAAGGAGATCGGTCACCCGATCCTGGGAGACCCTTTCTATGCCGAGGGCCCCGCCCGCGACGCTCCTCGCCTGATGCTGCACGCCGAAAGCCTGCGGCTGCGTCACCCGGATGGCGGCAGGGGCGTGACATTTTCCTGCAAGGTGCCGTTCTGACGGCCCCTGCCGATTGCGCTGGCGGAAAAGTTACGGCCGGGGGGGTTATATTTGGATATCGGAATACTTACTAATCTGGAATAATTCTAACTTGCAAAAGGAGGGTCAGATGTCCCTGCGAATCAATGATGTTGTTCCCGATTTCGAGGCCGAAACCAGCGAAGGCCCGATCCGCTTTCACGAATGGATCGGCGACAGCTATGCGATCCTGTTTTCCCACCCGAAGGATTTCACCCCCGTCTGCACCACCGAATTCGGGGCCGTGGCGCAGCTGGCCGATGAATGGGCCAAGCGCAACACCAAGGTGATCGGCATCTCCGTCGACAGCGTCGAGGACCACAAGAAGTGGAAGGCCGACATCGAGGCCTTCGCCGGCACCAAGGCCAGCTTCCCGATCATTGCCGACGAGGACCTGCGCATCGCCAAGCTCTTCGACATGCTGCCTGCCGAGGCCTACCTGCCCGATGGCCGCACCCCGGCCGATACCGCCACGGTGCGTTCGGTCTTCCTGATCGGCCCCGACAAGAAGCTGCGCCTGTCCATGACCTACCCGATGTCGGTAGGCCGCAACTTTGCCGAGGTGCTGCGCGCCCTTGACGCGGTTCAGATGACCGACAACGCACCGCTGGCCGCGCCCGCGAACTGGACACCGGGCCAGGACGTGATCGTGGCGCTTTCCGTCAGCGACGAGGAAGCGCGCGAGAAGTTCGGCGACATCGATGTGAAACTGCCCTACCTGCGGTTCGCGAAGCCTGCCGCCGAGTGACGCACCCTTCAGGCGGCCGCCTTGGCCCGTGGCCGCCTGACAGCCCTGCCCCGGCAGGGCCCTTTCTCGCATGAGGGCGAAGATGCCCGCCCGGGCGGCTCAGTCCACCGCGCGGATCAGCCTGCGCTCCAGCACCCGCAGCACGGGGCGCAGTTCATGGCCGCGCTTGAGGATGCGCCCGTCCATGCCGATCACCGCATACATGCCCTGGCGCTGGCGCAGGCGGGGGCGCTTCTCTATCCGGTATATCGGGTGTTCGGCGCTGCGGCGGAAAACCGAGAACACCGCTGCATCGCGCAAAAACGACATCCCGTAATCGCGCCACTCGCCGGCGGCGACCATCCGGCCGTAAAGCGCAAGGATCTGGCCGAGTTCCGTTCTGGAAAACGAAATCCTGTCCGGCGGGGGAAGAGGCTGGCAAAGAGGCGTGGGCGATTGCACGTTCATGCGGAAAGACTGGCGGCTTGCCGGGCGGAAATCAAGCCTGCCGTTCCTTGGCAGGAAACACGCATGCCCCGCCCGGAGAAAATGCCCAGGCCCTTTCGTCCTGGCGTCCTTGCCATGGCGAGAGAGCAGCTTTTCGTCTGCCGTGGCAAAGGGTGGGCCCGGGTGTCAGCCGCCCCGCCTGATCCTGCCTGCCATCGGCACCAGCGTGCTGACGGCGGCGGAGGCGATGAGAAGCCCGGCGAGGATCGTGGCCCAGGTCAGGGAGGTGAAGGAGGAAAACCCGAAGACCCAGGGCGAGGCGACGAGCCAAAGGCCCAGCGCCACGTTCACCCATTCTTCCCACATCCGGAAGGCGAGCTGTGCCGCCAGGGCGAACACGACGATGGCGCCGCCCACGATCCACAGGTTCCAGGCGGTCGGGGCCGAAAGGCTTTCGCCGGCCGCGCCCGCCGGGGGCTGCATGACCCAGGGCGAGATGAACACCCAGGCGCCGAGCACGAGATTCAACCAGTCCTGCCATTTCACTTTCATGGCGTCTCTCCCATCAACTGACGGCTCCACATCGCCTGCGTGAAGCCGGGGTGACGATCGGTCCGGACAGCTCCCGCCTGGCCTTTCCTCCTTTCCGTTCTTTCCGTCGGAACCCGACAAGGAGTGCCTCTGCATTTGAGATGGTAATCTTCTGTTGCGAATTCAACGACATGGCCGCCATGGCGGCCATGATGCAGATCAATCGACGAAGGAGAGCTACTGCCCGG
The DNA here is from genome assembly GCA_015487335.1 of Paracoccaceae bacterium. Lineage (GTDB taxonomy): Bacteria > Pseudomonadota > Alphaproteobacteria > Rhodobacterales > Rhodobacteraceae > S012-89. Next base: position 674 of record WFPZ01000222.1, on the reverse strand, counting down.
GGCCAACTGCCCATTGATCTTCCCGCTCATGGCGGAAATACTTGCCACGTTCCGGGCCTGCCAAGGGCCCGACCGTGATCGCCCCAACCTCGCCTCGAAGCTCAGGACTGCCCATGCCAACGCGCTCTCTTCCCCTTTTCGCCGTCCTGATCGACGCCGACAACATCCCCGCGAAATACGCCGAGCCGATCCTCAAGGAGATCACCTCCTTCGGCGAGCCGGCGCTGCGGCGCGTCTACGGCGACTGGTCGCGCGGCGGGCTCAAGGCGTGGTCCGAGAAGGTGCGAGCCCTGGGGCTGATCGCCCATCAGGAGACCTCCAACACCAAGGGCAAGAATGCTTCCGACATCGGGCTGGTGATCGATGCCATGGACATCCTGCACTCGGGCCGTTTCGACGGCTTCGTGCTGGTGTCTTCGGACAGCGACTTCACCCGCCTGGCGGCGCGTATCCGCGAAAACGGGCTGGAGGTGATCGGCATCGGCGAACGCAAGACGCCGGAATCCCTGCGCAACGTCTGCAACCGGTTCATCTTTCTGGAAAACATCGTGGAAGAGGCCGAACCGGCGGCACGCGGCAGGGCCGTGACGAAGCCCGACAAGTTGCCGCCTGAAAAGGCTGCGCCGCTGATCATCGCGGCGATGGAAAAGGTGGACCAGGAGGGCGAGTGGTAC
>WFPZ01000221.1 GCA_015487335.1 Paracoccaceae bacterium | reverse complement strand
GCTCGGAGATGTGTATCAGAGACAGGGGCCGCAGCCCTCCCCCGCCTGCGGGGGAGGGTTGGGTGGGGGCGGCGCGCCCGTGAAACCAGGAACGAGGACTGACAGATGCCCGTGAAGATCTCCCGTGCCGAATATGCCGCCATGTATGGCCCGACCACCGGCGACCGTGTGCGACTGGCCGATACGGACCTGATCATCGAGGTGGAGCGCGACCTGACCACCTATGGCGAGGAGGTGAAGTTCGGCGGCGGCAAGGTGATCCGCGACGGGATGGGGCAGAGCCAGGCCTCCCGCGCCGAAGGGGCGGTGGACACCGTCATCACCAATGCGCTGATCGTGGATCATACCGGCATCTACAAGGCCGATGTGGGCCTGAAGGACGGGCGCATCGCCAGGATCGGCAAGGCCGGCAACCCCGACACGCAGCCGGGCGTGGATATCGTCATCGGCCCCGGCACCGAGGCGATTGCCGGCGAGGGGAAGATCCTCACCGCAGGCGGGTTCGACAGCCACATCCACTTCATCTGCCCCCAGCAGGTGGAGGATGCGCTGCATTCGGGGCTGACCTGCATGCTGGGCGGCGGCACCGGCCCGGCGCACGGCACGCTTGCCACCACCTGCACGCCGGGGCCCTGGCATATCGGGCGCATGCTGCAGGCGGTCGATGGCCTGCCGATGAATTTTGGCTTTGCGGGCAAGGGGAACGCCAGCCTTCCGGCGGCGCTGGTCGAACAGATCGAGGCCGGAGCCTGCTGCCTCAAGCTGCACGAGGACTGGGGCACCACGCCCGCGGCCATCGACAACTGCCTTTCCGTGGCCGACGAGATGGACGTGCAGGTGATGATCCACACCGACACGCTCAACGAAAGCGGCTTCGTGGAGGCCACCATCGGCGCCTTCAAGGGCCGCACCATCCACGCCTTCCACACCGAAGGCGCCGGGGGCGGGCACGCGCCCGACATCATCCGCGTGGCGGGAGAGCCCAACGTGCTGCCCGCCTCCACCAACCCGACGCGGCCCTATACCGTGAACACGCTGGAAGAGCATCTGGACATGCTCATGGTCTGCCACCACCTCGACCCGAACATCCCCGAGGATGTGGCCTTCGCCGAAAGCCGGATCCGGCGCGAGACCATCGCCGCCGAGGACATCCTGCACGACATGGGCGCGTTTTCGATCATCGCCTCCGACAGCCAGGCCATGGGGCGGGTGGGCGAGGTGATCACCCGCACCTGGCAGACGGCGCACAAGATGAAGCAGCAGCGCGGGCGCCTGCCCGAAGAGACAGGCGAGAACGACAATTTCCGCGTGCGCCGCTACATCGCCAAATACACCATCAACCCAGCCATCGCCCACGGCATGGCGCACGAGATCGGCAGCGTGGAGGAGGGCAAGCGCGCCGATCTGGTGCTGTGGAGCCCCGCCTTCTTTGGCGTCAAGCCCGACATGGTGCTGATCGGCGGCGCCATCGCCATGAGCCAGATGGGCGACCCCAACGCCTCGATCCCGACGCCCCAGCCGGTCTATTCGCGGCCCATGTTCGGGGCGCTGGGGCGTGCGGTGGAGCGCTCAACGGTCACATTCGTCAGCCAGGCGGCGCAGGCGGCGGGGATCGGCGAGAAGCTGGGGCTTGCGCGCGAGACGGTGGCGGTGAAGGGCACGCGGGGCATCGGCAAGGCCGACATGGTGCTGAACGACGCGCTGCCGAAGATCGAGGTGGACCCGGAAACCTACGAGGTGCGCGCCGATGGCGAGCTGCTCACCTGCGAGCCGGCCGAGGTGCTGCCCATGGCGCAGCGGTATTTTCTGTATTGAGAGCATGCGCCCCCACCCAACCCTCCCCCGCAAGCGGGGGAGGGTTGGGTGGGGGCGCGATGCGTGCTATCGAAGGCCGCCCAGAGCCACGGAGAGCGACACGGCCATGCGGCCTGACAGGACACAACGCAACCGGGCCCGCGCGCTGCGCGCCGCCATGACGCCGGCCGAGCGGCGGCTCTGGCAGGCGCTGCGCAAGAAGCAGCTGGGGGCGCGTTTTCGCCGCCAGGCGCCGGTCGGCCCCTATATCGCCGATTTTCTCAGTCTCGATGCCAGGCTGATCGTCGAGGTGGACGGCGGCCGGCACGGCACCGATGCCGGGCGGCAGCACGACGCCCGGCGCACTGCCTTTCTGGAACGTGAGGGGTTTCGGGTGCTCAGGTTCTGGAACAACGAGGTGATGGGAAACCTGGAGGGCGTTCTGACGCGGATTGCCGAGGCGCTGGCCTCCGCCCCCCTGCCGGGCTCCGCCCCCCTCCCG
>WFPZ01000220.1 GCA_015487335.1 Paracoccaceae bacterium | reverse complement strand
GAAAGCAGGCGGGCGGCGTGAGAGGGGCGGCCTGCCCCTCTTGCCTCCGGCCCGGCCGGGGGCAGTTCACCCCGGGGATATTTCAACGAAAAAGAAGAAAATGATGAGACCGGAAAGCGAAGAGGAACTGGCCGCGCTGGTGGCCGGGGCGGAGGGGCCGCTGCGGGTGATCGGCGGCGGCACGCGGCCGATCGGCAGGCCGGTTGCGGGAGAGACGCTGTCGGTATCGCGGCTGGCGGGGGTGACGCTGTACGAGCCGGGCGCGCTGACCCTGGTGGTGAAGGCGGGCACCCCGGTCCGCGAGGTCGAGGCGGTGCTGGCCGCCGAAGGCCAGCGTCTGCCCTTCGAGCCGATGGACCATCGGGTTCTGCTGGGCACCGAGGGCGAGCCGACCATTGGCGGCGTGGTGGCGGGCAATGTCTCGGGGCCGCGGCGGATTCAGGTGGGGGCCTGCCGCGATTTCCTGCTGGGCGTGCGTTTCGTCAGCGGCGAGGGCAAGGTCATCAAGAGCGGCGGGCGGGTGATGAAGAACGTCACCGGCTATGATCTCGTCAAGCTGATGGCCGGCAGCTGGGGCACGCTGGGCGTGCTGACGGAAGTTTCCTTCAAGGTTCTGGCGATGCCTCAGGCGGAGGCCACGCTGATCCGGCGCGGTCAGGACGCGGGTGCCGCGGTGGCCTCGCTGAGCGCGGCGCTGGGCTCGCCCTACGATGTCTCGGGGGCGGCGCATGTGACGGCCGGGGTGATGGAGGACGAGGCGCTGACCCTGGTCCGCGTCGAGGGCATGGCCGAATCGGTGCGTTACCGTGCCGGCCGGCTTGGCGAGGGCTGGGAGCTTGTCGAAGACGGGCAAAGTGCCGCGCTGTGGCGGCGGCTGCGGGACGTGGAGCCCTTCGCCGCCCGGCCGGGGGCGGTGTGGCGGGTTTCGGTCAAGCCCACCGACGGGCCGGTGCTGACGGACAACCTGCTCGCCGAGGGGCTGGAACATGCGGCGATCCATGATTGGGGCGGCGGCCTCGTCTGGCTGCTGGTCGAGGAAGAGGGCGATGCGGGGGCGGCCCTGATCCGCCGGCAGACGGCCGCCCTGGGCGGCCACGCGACGCTGATCCGCGGCTCGGAGGAGTTGCGGGCCCGCGTGCCGGTGTTCGAGCCGCTCTCGGCGCCGCTGGCTGCGCTTTCGCGGGGGTTGAAACAGAAGTTCGACCCGCGCGGCATACTCAACCCCGGGTTGATGGGGGTGTGAGATGAGAACTGAATTCACCCCCGAGCAGCTTGAAGACCCCGACATCCAGGTTGCCAACGAGATTCTGCGGACCTGCATCCACTGCGGTTTCTGCACCGCCACCTGCCCGACCTATCAGGTGCTGGGCGACGAGCTCGACAGCCCGCGCGGGCGCATCTACCTGATCAAGGACATGCTGGAAAGCGGCCGTCCGGCGGATGCGCGCACCGTCAAGCATGTGGACCGTTGCCTTTCATGCCTGGCCTGCATGTCCACCTGCCCATCGGGGGTGCATTACATGCATCTGGTGGATCTGGCCCGGGCCCATATCGAGAAAACCTACCGCCGGCCGCTGATGGACAGGCTTCTGCGCTGGACGCTGGCCAGGATCCTGCCCTATCCGGGGCGGTTCCGCCTGGCCATGCTGGGGGCCAGGATCGGCAGGCCGTTCCGGCGGCTGATGCCCGATGCCCGCCTGCGCGCCATGCTCGAGATGGCGCCGAAGCGCATTCCGCCGGTTTCGCGCAATGACGATCCGCAGGTGTTCCCGGCGAAGGGCGAGCGCAAGATGCGCGTGGCGCTGATGACCGGTTGCGCGCAGCGGGCGCTGAACACCGACATCAACGATGCCACCATCCGTCTTCTGCGCCGGCTGGGCTGCGAGGTGGTGATCGCCCGCGGCATGGGCTGTTGCGGGGCGCTGGTGCATCACATGGGCAAGGAAGACGAAAGCCACGAGGCCGCCAAACGCAACATCCGCGCCTGGATGGCCGAAGTGCGCGGCGAGGGGCTGGATGCGATCGTGATCAACACCTCCGGCTGCGGCACCACGGTGAAGGACTATGGCTTCATGCTGCGCAACGACCCGATGGCCGAAGACGCGGCGAAGGTTTCCGAACTGGCG
>WFPZ01000219.1 GCA_015487335.1 Paracoccaceae bacterium | reverse complement strand
TGTCGGCATCGGAAAAGCGCATGCGGCCCGAAAGCTCCTGCCCCCATGCGGGCAGCGCCACGAGCAGCATCGCCAGAAGCGAAGCAGGCCTGAACATCGCACAGCACCCCGTATCCCTCTTGCCGACGCAGAATCGGCCCCCTCATCCTAGCCGGGCGGGCCGGAAAATGCCGCCCAAAGTTGCAGCCAATGCGAACGATCCCCGCCCCGGCCGCTTCCGGGGCGGAAGAAAGACGAAGGGCCCCTTCGACGCCCCCGGTCGCATTTCCGCTCATCGATAATGCTGGACAGGGCGGGGCGCATGAATTTTAATTGACTCGTCAGTCAAAAAAGACAGGGAGCGTTTGCATGAAACTGAAATCCGCACTGTCGGCCCTCGTCCTGGCCGTTGCCACCTCGCCCGCCCTGGCCCAGGGCGCCTGCGATACCGTGACCTTCTCGGATGTCGGCTGGACGGACATCACCGCCACCACCGCGGCCACTTCCGTCGTGCTGGAGGCGCTGGGCTACGACACCAACGTCAAGGTCCTGTCGGTGCCGGTCACCTACGCCTCGCTGGCCAACGGCGACGTGGACGTGTTTCTCGGCAACTGGATGCCGACGATGGAGGCCGACATCGCTCCCTACCGCGAGGCCGGAACCGTGGACACGGTGCGCGCCAACCTGCTCGGCGCGAAATATACCCTGGCGGCGAACAAGGCGGCGGCCGATCTCGGAATCCGGGATTTCGCCGACATCGCGAAGTTCAGGGACCAGCTGGAGGGCAGGATCTACGGCATCGAGCCGGGCAATGACGGCAACCGGCTGATCATGGACATGATCAGGCAGAACGCCTTCGGCCTGAGCGGTTTCGAGCTGGTGGAGAGCTCCGAGCAGGGGATGCTGGCGCAGGTGGCGCGGGCCAACCGGCGCGGCGAGCCGATCGTCTTCCTCGGCTGGGAGCCGCACCCGATGAACGCCAATTTCGAGCTGACCTACCTTTCGGGCGGCGATGACTGGTTCGGCCCCGATTTCGGCGGCGCCACCGTCTATACCAACACCCGCGCGGGCTATGTGGAGGAATGCCCCAACGTGGGCGCGCTGCTCAGGAACCTCGAGTTCACCCTGGCCATGGAAAACGAGATCATGGGCGCGATCCTCAACGACGGCGAAGACCCGGCCGAAGCCGCCACCGCCTGGCTCAAGGCCAACCCCGGCATCCTTGACAAGTGGCTTGCCGGCGTGTCCACCAGGGATGGCGGCGACGGGCTGGCCGCGGTGAAGGCCGCGCTGGGCATCATGTAGGCCAACCCGGGCCCCGGCGCGTTCCGGGGCCCTTTCCTTCCATCGCACGCGCGCCCCGCGCCGCACGGGGCAGACGGGCCCGGGGTGCAAGGGGGACGTCGGGAATGAACTGGCTGACGGAGACGAAAATCCCGGTGGGAAAGGCGGCCCGGGCCGCCTTCGACTGGCTGCAGGACAACGGGGCGTGGTTCTTCGACGGGCTGTCGGACGGGCTGGAGGCGCTGATCGGTGCCGTGCTGTGGGCGCTCCAGACCCCAAGCCCCTTCCTGGTGATCACCGTCTTCGTGGCGCTGACCTGGGTCTTGCAGCGCTCCTGGAAGACGGCGCTGCTGGTGGGCCTCGGCTTTCTGTTCATCCTCAACCAGGGCTACTGGGAGGAAACCACCGAAAGCCTCACCCTGGTGCTGGCCTCCTGCGTGGTGTGCATGGCGCTCGGGGTGCCGGTGGGAATCGCCGCCGCCCACCGGCCGCGGCTGTACCGCATAATGCGCCCGGTGCTGGATCTGATGCAGACGCTGCCCACCTTCGTCTACCTGATTCCGGCGATCGTGTTCTTCGGCATCGGCATGGTGCCGGGGCTGATCGCCACGGTGATCTTCGTGCTGCCGGCCCCGATCCGGCTGACGCATCTGGGCATCTCCTCCACCCCGCGGCCGCTCTTGGAAGCGGTGCAGGCCTTCGGCGGCACGCCGCGCCAGACCCTGTGGAAGGTGGAGCTGCCCTGGGCCATGCCGCAGATCATGGCCGGGCTCAACCAGACGATCATGCTGTCGCTGTCGATGGTGGTGATCGCCGCGCTGGTGGGGGCCGACGGGCTGGGGGTGCCGGTGGTGCGCGCGCTCAACCAGGTGAACACCGCGCTGGGCTTCGAGAGCGGCTTCATCATCGTGGTGGTGGCGATCCTGCTCGACCGGATGCTGCGGGTGGAGCGCAAATGATCGCGGTCGAGTTCGACAGGGTCTCGATCGTCTTCGGAGAGCGCCCCGAGCGCGCCCTGCCGCTGATGGACGAGGGCCGCGAGCGCGGCGAGATTCAGCGCGAAACCGGCCAGGTGCTGGGGGTGCACGACTGCTCGCTTGCGGTCGAGGAGGGCGAGATCCTGGTGCTGATGGGGCTGTCGGGCTCGGGCAAGTCGACGCTGCTGCGGGCCGTGAACGGGCTCAATCCGGTCACCCGCGGCGAGGTGCGGGTGCGCCACGGCGGCGAGATGGTCCCGGTGACCCGCGCCGACCCCGCCACCCTGCGCCGGCTGCGGCTGAGCACCATCGCCATGGTCTTCCAGCAGTTCGGCCTGCTGCCCTGGCGCACGGTGGCCGAGAACGTCGGGCTGGGGCTGGAGCTGGGCGGCATGGGCCGGGCCGAGCGCGCCGCCCGGGTTGCCGAGCAGCTGGCCCTGGTGGGGCTGAGCGAATGGGCCGGGCGCCGGGTGGGCGAGCTTTCGGGCGGCATGCAGCAGCGGGTGGGGCTGGCGCGCGCCTTCGCGACGGATGCGCCGATCCTGCTGATGGACGAGCCCTTCTCGGCGCTCGACCCGCTGATCCGCACCCGGCTGCAGGACGA
>WFPZ01000218.1 GCA_015487335.1 Paracoccaceae bacterium | reverse complement strand
GGCGCGGGTCGGCCAGCATGCTTTCGGCGGCGATCCCCTCCACATAGATGATCTCGTGGCGGTCGAAGAGCAGCTGGAAATAGTCGATGAAGCCGCCGGGCCTTTGCACCACGTTCTCGCCGTCCACCAGCTGCCCGGCCCGCACCGTGATCTCCGGCCGCCCCGCGCCCGTCTCGTCGCGGCGCTGGTAGATGAACAGCCGGTGATTGCTGCCCAGCGTCAGGTCGGCGGTATTGTTGAGCACCCCCTTGCGGATCACGATGGGGGCGAAGGCACCGGTGGCGCGCAGGGTCTGACGGCCGATCCAGCGAATCGGCTGCGGCCCGTGATCGCGGGTCATGATCCGGTCGCCCACGGCGAGCTTCTCTATCGGCACCTGCCCGCGCCCTGCCGTCAGCACCCGGGTGCCGCGGGCGAAGGACACGCAGGCCAGATCGGCCAGGCGCTCCTCCGCCCCCTTCCGTTCGGCGCTGACCAGCGTGTAGCTTTCCGCAGGCTGCAGGGGGGCGAGCGGCATCAGGTAGGCCCCGGGCGCATCGCCGTTTCCGGCCTCGGCCAGCACGATCGCATCGATGGTGCTGCCGTCTCCTGCCATGAGGGTGAGCAGGCCGTCGGCCCGCAGCGCCGTGCCGGGGGTGCCGGCCTCGGAGCCGGGGGCGATGGTCAGCGCCCCGCCCGGCCCCGACGAGCGCACCAGCAGGCGCAGGCTCGGGGCGCCGCCGCGCAGCCGGTAGACATCGTCGAGCAGCAGCCGGTCGGTCAGGCCCAGCGGATCGCCGCGGTTGACGCCGTCGACGACGCGGAAATCCTCCGCCCGGTGGACGGGCAGCAGGAAGGCGGGGGCCTCGGCAGTTGGCAGTTGCTGGTTCATCGGCAGCTTTCGCATGGGACGCGGTTCCGAAGCGACGATAGGCAAGGGGGCGCGGCGGGTCAAAACCTTGGGCCGGGGCGCGGCGGATTGGCGATTGTCGTTTCCCGATTCGAGACAGACATACGTGTTTCCGAAGATTGTCAGAAAATCCCGAACCAATCCTTGCCGGTCATCATCGGTTTGCAGCCCGGCGCGGCTTGGGCCATGTTCGGCACGAACAAGGATGGAGGACAAGATGGATCTGGGCATTTCGGGAAAGAAGGCGATCGTCTGCGCCTCTTCGAAGGGGCTGGGCCTGGGCTGCGCCCGGGCACTGGCCGCCGAAGGGGTCGATCTGGTGATGAATGCGCGCGGGGCCGAGGCGCTGGAGGCGGCGGCCGAGGACATCCGCCGCGACTTCGGCGTTCGCGTGACGGCGGTGGCCGGGGACATCACCACCGAGGAGGGGCGCGCGGCCGTTCTGGAGGCGGCGGGCGAGGTGGACATTCTGGTCAACAACGCCGGGGGGCCGCCCCCGGGAATGTGGAGCGACTGGTCGCGCGAGGATTTCATCAAGGCGCTGGATGCCAACATGCTGGCCCCGATCGCCATGATGCAGGCGGTGCTGCCGGGGATGATGGCGCGTCACTGGGGGCGGGTGGTGAACATCACCAGCCAGTCGGTGAAGGCGCCGATCCCGGTGCTGGGCCTGTCGAACGCGGCGCGCGCCGGGCTGACCGGCTTCGTCGCCGGCACCTCGCGGCAGGTGGCCCCCGAGGGGGTGACCATCAACAACCTGCTGCCGGGGATCCATGCCACCGATCGGGCCGATGCGCTGGATGCGGGGGTGGCGAAGGCCGAGGGCATCTCGATCGAGGAGGCGCGCAAGCGCCGCCAGGCGACGATTCCGGCGCGCCGCTACGGCACGATCGAGGAATTCGGCGCGGCATGCGCCTTCCTGTGTTCGCAGTGGGCGGGCTACATCGTGGGCCAGAACGTGCTGCTCGATGGCGGCGCGGTGAACTCGACAATGTAGCCGCAGCCCTTGTCGGGGCGGGATGGCGCTGCTATCTCGCAAAAGTCCGATGGTTTTGATCGGGAAATATGAGCGAGGCAGGTTTGAAGACCCCGACGCCAAGGCTGGAAGTTCGCAACGTGACGCGCCGTTTCGACGGGCGCGCGGTGGTGGACAATGTATCGCTGAAGGTCATGCCGGGGCAGGTGACCTGCCTGCTCGGCCCCTCGGGCTGCGGCAAGTCAACCACGCTGCGGATGATCGCCGGGGTCGACCGGCCCGACGAGGGGGTGATTCTCGAAGATGGCCGGGTGATCGCCTCGGACACGGTGAACGTGCCGCCGGAGAAGCGCTCGATCGGGCTGATGTTCCAGGATTTCGCGCTTTTCCCGCATCTCACGGTGGGCGAGAACGTGGCGTTCGGCCTGAAGGGCGCAAAGGCCGAGCGCAACGAGCGGGTGCGCGACCTGCTGGCCAGGGTGGATCTGCTGCGCGCCATCGATTGCTATCCGCACGAGCTGTCGGGGGGAGAGCAGCAGCGCGTGGCGCTGGCCCGCGCCCTGGCGCCGCGGCCGCGCATCATGCTGATGGACGAGCCCTTTTCCGGCCTCGATGAGCGGCTCAAGGACGAGATCCGCGACAAGACGCTGGAGGTGCTCAAGGATGAGAACGCCGCGGTGCTGCTGGTGACCCATGAGCCCGCCGAGGCCATGCGCATGGCCGACGAGATTGCCCTGATGCGCGAGGGCCGGATCGTGCAGCGCGGTGCGCCCTACAACATCTACAACGCGCCGGTGGACAAGGAGGCCGCTGCCTTCTTCAGCGATATCAATGTCATACGCGGCAGAGTTGAGGGAGCTCTGGTCACCACCCCCTTCGGCGAATTCCTCGCGCCGGGCCATCCCGACGGCACCGAGATCGAGATCGTGATCCGCCCCCAGCACCTGCGCATCGACTTCGACCGTGGCGGCAAGGGGCCCAACCCGACCCCGCAGGACGGCGTGCCGGCGCGCGGCATCGTCGAGCGGGCGCGCTTCATGGGACGCGAGAGCCTGGTGGAGTTCCGGATGGATCACGACGGCTCGATCCTGAAGGCGACGGTGCCCTCGGTGTTCCTGCCCAAGCCGGGCACGCCGTTGTGGCTGATGATCCGCCGCGGGCGGTGCTTCGTCTTTCCGGTAAAGGCCGGCGCGCAGCAGGGTGCCGGGCCGGCAGTTCAGGGCCAGGGGTAAGGATTGCCTGACAACTTGTCGAAGTCCTGCAGTTCCTTTCCGCTTTCCTGCGCAAAGGGCGTGGCGGTTTCCACCAGGTCCGTGATCTGGTCGAGCCGGAAACGCCGAAAGCCTCGGCGCGTTTCGCACCAGCCGGTGCAGGTCCAGACCCGGCCCCAGTAATCCAGCCGCAGCGGGCGCATGGTGCTGGCCACCTCGTCGCCGCGGGCGTCGAGGTAGTGCAGTTTCAGCTTGCGGCGCCGGCGGATTGCGGTGCGGATCGCCGGCATGTGGCGGATCCCGGCGGCGGCATCCGCGAAGGGATAGACGGCCAGCCCCCAGCCGGTGGTGGGCGAGACGCGGTCTTCTGGCAGGGCCTCGTCGAGCTTGCGGGCCAGCGCGCGGGCGGCGGTCTTCAGGGCCGGGTCGGTGGCCTCGGTCATCACCGCAATGCCCAGGTGCAGCGCCTCCAGCTCTTCCATGGTCAGGTTCAGCGGCGGCAGGGTGACGGGGGCGGTCATCCGGTATCCCTCGCCGCGGGTGCCGCGCACCGGCACCCCCGAGGCGGCCAGCGTGTCCATGTCGCGATACAGGGTGCGGACGCTGACCTCCAGCTTGCGGGCCAGGTCGTCGGCGCGGTGCAGACGGCCATCCCGCAAAAGCGCGATCAGCTCGATCAGACGGTCCTTGCGCGGGCGGCGGGGCCGCTGCCCCGGGGGTGATTCGCTCATGCGGGCAGCCTAGCACCTGACAAGAACTTGTCAGGTGGCCATTTGCCGCCGATCACGCCGCATCTTCCCTGTGCAAAGGGCGGAAAATTTGCTGCCCTCGCCGCTTTGCGCTTTCGTATCCCCGCCGGAATTCATAAATACGTTGGGTGAATTTCGGGGCGCGGAGCGTTCCGCCGGAAAAGGGAGAGACCCCATGCTCAACAACATCGGCCTTCCCGGCCTGCTTCTGATAGCCATCGTCGTGCTGGTGCTCTTCGGGCGCGGCAAGATCTCGGCCCTGATG
>WFPZ01000217.1 GCA_015487335.1 Paracoccaceae bacterium | reverse complement strand
AGGCCTGCCACTCGGCCAGATGATTGCGGAAACGTTCCTCGTCGAAGCGGATGCGGGCCGAGCGCGCCTGGGCCATGTCGCCCAGACGCCACTGGCCGGTCTGGCGGGCGATCTCGAGCGAGATGAAGGAATCGAGCGGATTGCGGCTGAGAATGATCTTCGCGCAGCGTTTGTCGGACAGGCAATGGGCAAACACCCTGGGGTCGTGATCGCTGAAGAAGCGGAACCCCGCCAGGCCGTCGGTTTCTTCCCGCATGCGGGCAATCAGCGCCAGAGGGTCGGCCTCGCGCCGGGCAAGGGTGAAGCCCAGCAGCTCTTCCCTTTTGGGGCCGCCGATGAAGCTGGGGTTGAAGACCTCGCCATAGCATCTGATGCCGGGATATTCGTTGAGATTTTCCTCAAGAAAATTCGAGCCGGTCCGCATGCCGGCAAAGATCACGAAATAGTCGAACCTGTTCTTCATCGATCTACCGTATCAGATAGGGGCGCTGGCGGGCAGGCGCGGGTTCGTCCTCGAAGAGGGCGGCCGGGAAATCGCCAACCAGATGCGGCTGCATGCCCTGGTTGCGGAGATTCTGCAGAAACCGGGCGAAACCGCCGAGGGCAACCATCCTGGGCGCCTCGGTCAGGCGCTGCTGATGGCGGGGGCCGATTTCGTCGATGATGGTCTGCAGCAGTTCCATCGGCGCTTCCACGAACTCGGCCAGGGTCCAGATGCGGACCCGGGCCTTGGTGTAGATGGAGCGCAGGATGTCCAGGTGCTCCCCTTCGATCCGCTGCAGCCGCGCGGCCTCCTTGCGGATGTCGGAAAAATTGGCGCTGGAGCGGAAAAGCGGAATCGCCCAGGCCCCGGAAATGACCGATATCTGAGCGTTCGGATCGGTGGCCATGAACCATGATATTTCCTGATTGTCACGCGGACCGAACATGAAGGCCTGCCGTTCGCCGCGGGTGTTCCAGATCAGGTTGGTGAGAAAGGCGCGCGGGTTGTAATCGCGCAGCTGGCGGCTGTCGGAGAGCGCGCCGGCGAATTCCTTCTGCCCGTCGGCGAACTCGGCGCGGTCGGGGCCGAACAGATGCCCGTGCACCCGCCCGCCGACGGCCCGGTGCAGCCAGGGCTCGAAATCCTCGAACAGTTCGGAAAACCCCTCGAACACGGAATAGGGGGCGCAGGTCTTTCCCTTCTCGAACCCCTCATGGGGAAACCGGCTTTGCATGTAGAGCCCCGGCCGCCCCTGGGTGCGCCGCTCCACCGCCTTGGCGAAGATCCTGTCGATCTTGCCCGGATTCGGCTCCGTTCCGCCGGAACTGGCCGCCGACGGCGAAAGGAAGGCAGCATAGAGCTTGTCGGCCCGCGGCCAGATCTTGCGGGCGACGAAACAGTCTGACCGGCGCAGAAGCTGCAGATGATCGTCATAGAAGATGTGCGGCTTGCCCTGGAAGTCGAACTTCGAAAGGGTCAGGGAGCGGCTTTCGATGGTGCTGGAATGGCGCCGCACCAGGCTCTGGAAATAGCTTTCGTCCGGGATCCAGACCTTCGAGAAATACCTGTCGAAGACCTTGCGCTGCGGATCTTCGAGGATGGCGGTCAGGGTCTGGCGGGTCAGGCACCACCACTGCGAGCCCAGGTGCGGCGAGATCCCTTCGGGGATCCGGCGCTTGAACCCCAGCCGGCGCTGAAGCTTCACGTAGCGGTCGAACAGGTATCGGTTCTTCTTCCACGAAAACGGGAAGCGCATCTCGAAACGTTCGATGTCCAGCCCGCCGGTCGTCCACAGGACGTCCTCGGTGGTGACGGATTCGATGAAATCGGTGCGCGGACGCTGATCGAGATAGGCGACAAGCTCTTCCACCGGGCGCAGCGGCAGGCAGGAGCCGGAGGCCAGGTAGACATGGCGCACCGCCGGAAACTCCGCCAGCATCATCTCCGAGGCGGCCTGGGTGGCCTCCACCAGCGCCCAGGTGCCCCATTCGCAGCGAAACCTGCGGCAGAAGCGGATGTTGTCCAGATCGGAAAGCTGGCCGGAAAATTCCTCGAAATCGGCGCGGGGCACCAGCCTGTCCACGTGGATGACGACGGGGCAGCCGTGTTCGGCCCAGTGGCGGGCCACCTGCCGGGCCCGGTGCAGGGCCTCGTGGACCAGCATGATGATCCCCACGCTCATGCCCAGTTCCCCTTGGACATGAGGCCGAGAATCTCCAGCTGCCGCCAGTTGATGTATTTCTCCGACCACTTGCACCACAGATCGGGGTTTTCGCTGACCCGGGCGTAGTAGGCCTTGTATTCGCGGCTGGCGGCGTAATGCTGTCGCCTTTCCATTTCTT
>WFPZ01000216.1 GCA_015487335.1 Paracoccaceae bacterium | reverse complement strand
TCCTGCGCAAGATCGCCGAGAACGACTATTCCAACCTCGGCGATACCTCGACCCTGGCCGACCCGTCCGTGGTCGAGCACCTGATCGAGAACCGCATGAACCGCTGACGGTTGCTCCCGGTGCGGGCCTCTTCTCTCGGGGCCCGCCACTCCCTGTCGGGCCGGTGTCCTCGCCGGCCCGCTTTTTTCGGCTTCGGGCAGCGCCTCGAAATCGAAAGCGGCCGGGCTTCGCGGCGGAAGGCGCTCAGCCGGAAAGCCGCGCGCGCAGGGCGGTCTTGAGCACCTTGCCGTAGTTGTTCTTCGGCAGCTCCTCGATGAAGAACCAGGCGCGCGGGCGCTTGAAGCGGGCGATCCGCTCCAGGCAATGGGCCTCCAGCTCGGCTTCGCTTGCCTCTGCGCCTGGGGCGCGCACCACGAAGGCCACCACCTCCTCGCCCCACTCGGGGTGAGGCCGGCCCACCACCGCCGCCTCGGCCACGCCGGGGTGCGCAAGCAGCACCTCCTCCACCTCGCGGGGGTAGATGTTCGCCCCGCCCGAGATGATCAGATCCTTCGAGCGGTCCTTCAGCGTCAGGTAGCCGTCCTCGTCGAGCACCCCGATGTCGCCGGTCATCAGCCAGCCGTTCACCAGGGTTTTCGCCGTGGCCTTGGGGTTGTTCCAGTAGCCGGGCATCACCGGATCGCCGCGCACCATCACCTCGCCGGCCTGGCCGGGCGGCGCGAAACCGCCCGCCCCGTCCGAGATCGCCACTTCCACCGCCGATTGCGCCCGCCCCACCGAGCCCAGACGCTCGCGCCAGCGCGGGTGGGCGCGTTCGGCCACATCCTGGCGCGACAGCGCGGTGATCGCCATCGGGCATTCGCCCTGGCCGTAGATCTGCACGAAGCGCGGGCCGAACCATGCCACCGCCTCGATGATATCGGCGTTGTACATCGGCCCCCCCGCATAGACCACGGTGCGCAGTCCTTCGCCGCGCCTGCCCGCCGCCCTGGCCTCGCGGGTCAGCCGCTGCACCATGGTGGGGGCAGCAAACAGGTGCACCGAGCCAAGCCCTTCGGCCAGATCGAGGATCTCGGCCGGATCGAACCCACCCGAAAGCGGAAACACGTGCCGCGCCCCCTTGAGCACGTGCATCATGTTGTAGATCCCCGCCGCATGGCTGAGCGGCGCGGCATAGAGCGCCGCATCTTCGGCGCGCACCTCGTCCACGTCGGCGAAGTAGCTCAGGCTCATGGCAACCAGCATCCGGTGGGTGATGATCACCCCCTTGGGCCTGCCGGTGGTGCCGGAGGTGTAGAACAGCCAGGCCAGATCGCCGGGGGCACGCGGGGCCGGGGCGGCCACCCCGGGGCCCGCGCGCATCGAGGCAAAGCCCTCGCCGGCCAGATCCTCCACCGGGCAATCCACCCCCGCCCGGGCCAGGGCCTCGGCCAGCGCGGGGGTGGCGAACGCCAGTTTCGCCCCCGAATCGCGCAGGATCCAGGCCGCCTCGCGCGGGTGCAGCTTGGCATTCACCGGCACCACCGCCGCGCCCGCATACCATGCCCCGTACTGGGCGATCAGATACTCCGGCACGTTCTTCGCAAACAGCGCCACCCGGTCCCCCGGCCCGATCCCGCGCCGCTGAAGCGCCGCCGCCACCGAAGCCGCCGCCGCGTGGAAGCCGCCGTAATCAAGCACCTCGCGCGTGCCGGCAAACAGGGCCGGGCGCCGCGGCGCCGCCTGCGCCGTCCGCATCAGCCAGATGGAGATGTTCATGCCTTTCCCCGCGTCGTCCCGCTTTTCCTTGCCGAAACACTTTCGCCAATGACAGGGACCAAAGCAATGCGGGCCCCGAAGGGCCCGCACCGCCTGCGGCAGGAATGCCGCCTATTTCAGCGCCAGGTCGGTGATCTCGGAAGTCCAGGCGCCTTCGGGCTCTCTGGTGATCACCGGGTCCGAGCCGCCGGCCAGCAGCGTGGCCACCGTGCGCTCGTAGTCGGCCGGATCGAGCGCGCCGCTGGAGCCGGCCGTGAGCTTGGCGACCTCGCCCATCATCCGCTTCTGATGCCGCAGCGTCTGGGCGCCGGTCTCGTCATATTCGAGCACGATCTCGGCCGCTTCCTCCTGGTTTTCCTCGGCCCATCTCCAGCCCTTCATCGAGGCCCGCACGAAGCGCACCAGCTCGTCCTTGAACTCGGGGTCGGCCAGCCTGTCCTCGAGCACGTACAGCCCGTCTTCCAGCGTCGCCACGCCCTGATCCTCGTACTTGAAGGTGACCAGCTGATCGGGCGTGAAGCCTGCGTCGATCACCTGCCAGTACTCGTTGTAGGTCATGGTCGAGATGCAGTCGGCCTGGCCCTGCAGAAGCGGATCCACGTTGAAACCCTGCTTGAGCACCGTCACCCCGTTTTCCGAGCCGTCGGTGGGAATGCCCAGCTGGCTCATCCAGCTCAAGAAGGGATATTCGTTGCCGAAGAACCACACGCCCAGGGTCTTGCCGCGGAAGTCTTCCGGGGTCTTGATGCCGGTATCGGCCCGGCAGGTCAGCATCATGCCCGAGCGCTTGAACGGCTGGGCGATGTTGACCAGCGGCAGCCCCTTCTCGCGGGCCGCCAGCGCGCTGGGCATCCAGTCGATCACCACGTCGGCACCGCCGCCGGCCAGCACCTGGGTGGGGGCGATGTCGGGGCCGCCGGGCTTGATCGTCACGTCGAGGCCCTCTTCCTCGTAGAACCCCTTTTCCAGTGCCACGTAATAGCCGGCGAACTGCGCCTGGGTGACCCACTTGAGCTGCAGCGTCAGCTCCTCGGCGCTGGCCATTCCGGCCATCAGGCCCAGAATTGCGGCTCCTGTCATCAGTTTCTTCATCAGCTTTACCTCCAGTCTTGTTTTCTACAGTTGGCCAACTCATCCCCTCTGCGAGGGATGCCAGAACGTCACCCCCCGCTCGACAAGCGCCACCGCACCATAGAACACCGATCCGGCGATGGCCGCTACCGCAATTTCCGCCCAGACCATGTCGAGGGCCAGCCGCCCCACCTCGGTGGAGATGCGAAAACCCATGCCCCTGATGGGCGAGCCGAAGAACTCGGCCACGATGGCGCCGATCAGGGCCAGCGTGGTGGATATCTTCAGCCCGTTGAAGATGAAGGGCATCGCGGCCGGCAGGCGCAGCTTCAGCAGGGTCTGCCAGTAGCTGGCCGAGTAGGTCTTCATCAGGTCGCGCTGCATCGCCTCGCTCGCCGCAAGCCCCTGCACGGTGTTGACCAGCATCGGAAAGAACACCATCGCCACCACCACAGCCGCCTTCGACTGCCAGTCGAAGCCGAACCACATCACCATGATCGGGGCGGTGCCGATGATCGGCAGGGCGGCGATGAAATTGCCCACCGGCAGCAGCCCGCGCTGCAGGAACTCGGAACGGTCGATGGCGATGGCCACGAGAACCGCGCTGCCGCACCCCAGCACATAGCCCGACAGGGCCCCCTTGACGAAGGTCTGGACGAAATCCTCCCACAGAATCGGCAGGGAAGTGGCGAATTTCGCCGCCACCGCCGAGGGCGGCGGCAGGATCACCGGCGGCACCTGCAGGCCGCGCACCAGCCCTTCCCAGACGACCAGAACCGTGATGCCGAAGATCGTCGGCACCGCGAGGCGCACCGCGCGCGTCTCATGGTAGGCCGAGTTGGCCAGCCGGATGTTGACCCACAGCGCCGCAACCCAGAAGACAGCCGAGAACAGCAGCCAGCTCATTGCGCCATCCCCATCCGCCTGAGGGTGATCCGCTGGATCAGCCCGACGATCCCCACCAGGGCCGCAGCCAGAATCGCCGCGGCCATCAGCGCCGCCCAGATCTGCACCGTCTGCCCGTAGTAGGAGCCCGACAGGAGCCGCGCGCCGAGGCCACGGATCGCGCCGGTGGGCAACTCGCCCACGATGGCGCCCACGAGAGAGGCGGCAATCCCGACCTTCAACGAGGCAAAGAGATAAGGCATCGAGGCCGGCAGGCGCAGCTTCCAGAAGATCTGGGCGCGGCTGGCGTTCCATGTCTTCATCTGGTCAAGCAGCATCACCTGCGGGCTGCGCAGCCCTTTCACCATGCCCACCACCACCGGGAAGAAGGACAGATAGGCCGAGATGATCGCCTTGGGCAGCAGCCCCTGGATGCCCACCGAGTTGAGCACCACGATGATCATCGGCGCGATCGCGATGATCGGGATCGTCTGGCTGGCGATCGCCCAGGGCATGACGCTCATTTCCATGGCGCGGTTGTGCACGATGCCGACCGCCAGCAATATTCCCAGCCCGGTGCCGATGGCAAAGCCCAGCAGCGTGGCCGACAGGGTGATCCAGCCATGAAACACCAGGCTGCGCTTCGAGGTGATCTTCTTCTCCACCGTGGTTTTCCACAGCTCCGCCGCCACCTGATGGGGCGCGGGCAGCTTGGGGCGCTCCTGGTTCATGGTCTGCTTCACCACCTCCGTGAAGCTCACCTCCACCCCGGCGCGCGCCGCCTGATCGTAGACCCACTTGGAGTTGAGCCAGACCGCCGCGCCATACCACAGCGCGATGATCGCGGCCACGACCGTGAGAATGGGCAGAACCGATTTCATCGCCAGACCTCCCCGCCCTCGTTCATCCGCTCATCCGTCATAGGCATGCCCCGCCCGCAGACCCTCGCGCACCCGGTGCGCCACCTCCAGAAACTCCGGCGTGTCGCGGATATCCAGCGGGCGCTCGCGCGGCAGGGGGCTTTCTATGACGTCATGAATCCGCCCCGGGCGCGGGCTCATGACCACGATCCTGGTGCTGAGATAGACCGCCTCGGGGATCGAATGGGTGACGAAGGCGATGGTCTTTCCGGTACGCGCCCACAGCTTGAGCAGCTGCTCGTTGAGGTGGTCGCGCACGATCTCGTCGAGCGCGCCGAAGGGTTCGTCCATCAACAGGATGTCGGCATCGAAGGCCAGCGCCCGGGCGATCGAGGCGCGCTGCTGCATGCCGCCCGAAAGCTGCCAGGGGAATTTCTTCTCGAATCCTTCCAGATCAACCAGTTGCAGGACCTTCTTCACGCGCTCTTCCTGCTCGGCACGAGGAAAGCCCATGATCTCCAGCGGCAGTTTCACGTTGCCGGCGATGGTCCGCCAGGGAAACAGCCCGGCGGCCTGGAACACATAGCCGTAGGCGCGCGCCCGCCGCGCCTCGTCGGGGCTCATGCCGTTGACGGTAATCTGCCCCGACGTGGGCTCCTCCAGCCCGGCGATGACCCGCAGGAAGGTTGTCTTGCCGCAGCCCGATGGGCCGATGAAGGAAACGAAATCCCCCTTGCCGATCTCCAGGTTCACGTCCTTGAGCGCATGCACCGGCCCGTCGTTCGTCTGGAACGTCAGGCCGAGATTCTTCGCCTGGATAACCAGATTTCGACTCATTTCATTCCCCCTCCTCGCCGGCATCATTCTCGCTTCCGGGCCGCGACACACCGCTGTAAAGCCCGTCAATGTGTTCGAACAACGCAGGCCGGACCTTCTGCCAGAGCGGATCAAGAACGATCCGCACCCCCTCGCGCCGCGCCAGTTTTGCCGCCGGGACAAAATCGGCATCGCCCGCAACAAGGACGATGATCGATGCCTGCCTCTTCAGCGAAATCGACGCGATGTCGAGACCAAGCCGCATGTCCACCGCCTTCTGCACGATGCCCGGTGCGAAATCGTCATCGGTGACAGACGACCAGTCCCGCCGTCCTGCGATCAGGTCCTTCTGCGCCTTTTCGGTCAGCACCCATTGACGTTCCGCGAAAGTGTCGCCCAGTCGCACGGCAAAGTTGGGAGACCGCCGCAACTCATCGAACAGCGCAGTGCGGAAACGGGCACTGTCGGTCTTCTTGTAGTCCAGCGGCCGCTTCGAGATCGGAAGATGCGCCTTTCCGTCATAGGGGCGTGCATCATAATAGAACGCCCGATAAAGCAACGCCCAGTGCGTCTTTGCATCGTGATTTCGGTGCAGGTGGCGCAGGTGGTTCTCGACCAACCTGCGCAAGGCCTTCGCTACGGCGCCTGGGTCGGTTCGATCGACCGACGGCAGCACGGTCCTCAGCCGTTTGAGGAAAAATCCCCCATCAATGAGAATGGCGACTTTGGTCATCTCACGACAAAAGCCCCGAGGGATCGGCGGCACCTGCGATCACGAGAGGCACCACGTACTGCCACGGGGCTTGCACCCCTGATATAGCGCCGATGGCGCCGCCGTTCAAGCTTGTGGCGTTCCGAACTGTCACCTCACACCCCGCTTGCCGGAATGCCCGTGCGCTCCACCGGGCGCGGGGCGGTGAGTTCCTTCCAGGTGGAGAGAGCCCGGTTCACCGGCGCGTTGGGCTTGCGGGCGACGAACTCGCCGTGGCCCTCCTGGGTGCGGATCTCGCCATCGTGCACCGCCACGTGGCCGCGCGTCAGCGTAAAGCGCGGCAAGCCCTTCACGCGATGGCCCTCGAACACGTTGTAATCGATCGCCGACTGCTGGGTCTCGGCGCTGATCACCTTTTCCTTCTCGGGGTCCCAGACCACGATATCGGCATCCGAGCCCACCATGATCGCACCCTTTTTCGGGTAGCAGTTCAATATCTTGGCGATGTTCGTTGAAGTGACGGCGACAAATTCGTTCATGGTCAGCCGCCCGGTGTTCACCCCGTGCGTCCACAGCATGG
>WFPZ01000215.1 GCA_015487335.1 Paracoccaceae bacterium | reverse complement strand
TGGTCGGCGACACGCTGCAGACGGACATCCTCGGCGGGCGGGCGGCGGGTCTGGCCACGGCGCTGATCTCGGGCTACGGCGCGTTGGCCGCGATCGACCACGAGGCGGCGATCCGCCGCTCCGGCATCGTGCCCGATTTCATCCTGCCCCGGCCCTGAAGCCGACCCGCTGCACCGAGGCGCAACAGCCGCTCTTCAACGTCTTTCAAGTATCCCCGCCGGAGGCATGAAGTTTCCCCTGCGGCGCTTCGGTTTCGTGCCTGCCGTGCGGACATGGCAGGGCGGATTTTCCCGAATCCCTTAAAAACATGGACGAATCGTTCGTGTGCCTACAGACTGATTTTCAAAATTCATTACAAGTCCATTCGAATCACCAACAAGGAGTCCGAGCCATGTCCGCTGCCGACACGTCCAAGCCCGTCTCAACTTCCCGCCGCAGGGCCCTGAAAACGCTTGCCGCCGGGGCCGGTGCGGCGGCCCTGCCGATGTGGGCGCGCTTTGCCCAGGCGCAAAGCTCCGAGCCGATCCGCATCGGCTTTCAGAAACACGCCACCGGCATCGGCGCGGCCTACGGGCGCTGGTATGATCGCACCACCCAGGCGGCGGTCAAGCTGATCAACGAGACGGGCGGCATCAACGGCCGCCCCGTCGAGATCATCACCGAAGACGACGGCACCGATCCCAAGCGCGGCGCCGAGGTGGTGGAGAAATTCGCCACCCAGTACAAGACCGACATCGTCTTCGGCACCCTGTTCAGCCATGTGGTCATCGGCTCGGCGCCTCGCGCGGGAGAGCTGAAGATTCCCTATTTCGTAGTCTCGGAAGGCCATCACGTGGCCAGCGGCTCGCTCAACCGCTGGACGCTGCAGCCCGGCATCACCGACGTGAAAAGCCAGGTGCAGGCCATGGCCCCCTTCGTGAAGGAGAACCTCGGCAAGAAGGTCACCATGATCTTTCCCGATTTCGCCTTCGGACATGATCACCGCGATTTCTTCTCCGCCGCCATGAAGGCCCAGGGCGGCGAGATCGTCGGCCTGATCGCGATTCCGCCCACCGAGACCTCGTTCACCAGGTATTTCCCCAAGATCCCTCGCGAGACGGAGGTGCTCTACCATGTCATGGTCGGCCCCGGCGTGCTGACCTTCGTCAAGGAGATGGGCGAGTTCTTCGGCCCCTCGCGCCCCGAGATCTTCGGCTTCATCGACAGCCTGGAAGCCGTCGATCTCAACAGCCCCGGGCTGGAGTTCCTCGACGGCACCTATTTCTGGGAGGGCTACCCGCGCTATGTCCAGCCCGACCAGACGCCTTACGACAAGTTCTACCGCGCCGCGGTGGGGCTCGACGAGAACGGGGCCGCGCTGGAAGACCCCAAGGACGTGGCCACCATGGCGCACATGTTCGGCTGCTGGGAGACGCTCCATGTCATCAGGCAGGGCATGGAAGCGGCCGATTACCGGGGCCCGGCAGACCGCGCCCGCCTGATCGAGGCGGTCGAGGCCATCACCGACATGCCGCAATCCAATGAGCACCCCCAGGGTGCCAAGCTGTTCAACGGCAGGACGCATCAGGTGTTCGGGCCGCAGTACATCTCGAAGGTGACCGACGGCAAGCTGCTGGTCACCCACACCGCGCCGATCGAGGACACGCTCTATCCCGACGAGGTGGATTACACCACCCAGCCGCTCTGAGCGTCACGTGCCGCGGGATATTCCTCGCGGCGCTTCCCTCGCATTCCATCGGGATTGGTTCATGGATTTCGGGCCATATCTTCTTCTCGCCTCGCTCGAGGGCGCGGTGCTGGCCTCGGTGCTGGCGCTGATGGCCTCGGGGCTGAGCCTCGTGTTCGGGGTGATGCGCGTGGTCAACGTGGCCCATGGCGAGTTCTACATGCTCGGCGCGGTGCTGGCGTGGTGGGTGGCCTCGCTGGCCGGCGGCTCGGCGGTGGCGGGCTTCGTGCTGGCGCTGGTGTTCGCGCCGCTGATCGTGGGGGCGATCGCCGCGGCGGCGGACATCGTGGTGCTCAGGCGGCTGAGCCATGACCCCGAGCGCACCATCGTCGCCACCATCGGCCTGCTCTACGTCATCCAGCAGCTCGCCTTGATGAGCTACGGCCCCGAGGCCCGCCCGGTGGTGGCGCCCTTCAACGCGCGGCTGGCGATCCCGTGGTTCGAGTTCGCCGACGGGGGCTTGCGGATGTACTGGCCCTGGGGGCTTTCGATCACCGGCTACAAGCTGTTCGTGATCTTCGCGGCGGTGGCGGTGCTCGCGGGGCTGTGGGCCGTGATGACCCGCAGCCGCGCCGGGCTGGTGATGCGCGCCACCCGGCAGGACGGGGAAATCGCCCAGGCCTTCGGCATTCCCGTCGGGGGGGTTCATGCGGCGGTGTTCGGCATCGGGGCGGGGCTGGCGGCGCTGGCCGGGGTGCTGATCGTGCCGATCCAGCAGGCCCATTACCTGATGGGGCAGGACGCGCTGCTTCTGTCCTTCATCGTGGTGATCATCGGCGGGCTCGGCTCTCTGGCGGGCACGGTGATCGCGGCGGTGCTGATCGGGATGGGCGAGGGGATCATCTCGGTGTTCTTCTCGCCCACGCTGGCCAAGATCATCGCCACCCTGCTGGTGGCCTTCGTGCTGGTGTTCCGCCCGCAGGGGCTGATGGGGAAGCGCGCGCGATGAGCGAGACGGCCAAGGTGCTTGCCCTGCATGCCGGGTTGGTGGCGCTGCTGCTGGCGCTCAACTTCGTGCTGCCGGCCTACCCGCAGGGCAATCTGGCCCGGATCATGGTGCTGGCCAGCTACGCGATCGGCTACAACCTGCTGTTCGGCTACACCGGGCTGCTCAGCCTCGGCCATGCGATGTTCTTTGCCGCCGGGATGTACGGCATGGGGCTGAGCATGCGCCATCTGGGCTTCTCGGCCGGCCCGGCGCTGCTGGCGGGGC
>WFPZ01000214.1 GCA_015487335.1 Paracoccaceae bacterium | reverse complement strand
GCGAGGGCCCGCCCGGCGCGCATCAGATCTGCTTCTCGGGCAGGTGCACCACCAGACCGTCCAGCTCGTCCGTCACCTTGATCTGGCAGGTCAGGCGCGAGCGCACCGGATCCGGCTCCCAGGCGAAATCGAGCATGTCCTCCTCCATCGCCTCCTTCTGCGGGATTTTCCCGATCCACGCCTCGTCCACATAGACATGGCAGGTCGAACAGGCGCAGGCGCCGCCGCAATCGGCATCGATGCCGGGAACGCCGTTGTCGCGCGCCCCTTCCATCACCGTCTTGCCGCTGGGCACCTCGACCTCATGTCTGGTGCCGTCGTGCTCGATATAGGTAATTTTCGCCATACGGGGTTCCTCACTTTTCCGATCGGGATGTAGGACATGGCGGCGGAATTTGCCAGCCCCTCCAGGGCGGCCGCGCGAAGCCGTGATGAACATGCGGAATGGCCGCGCAGGGGCGCGCGCCCGGCGGGCTTTGCGAACGGGGCGAAAGCCGCTATCCTGCGGCAGAACCGCCCCCGAGGGCGTCGGGCAGATCGGGCAGCATGAAGAGATCACATCTGAATTCGGGGCTGGTCCTGGTTGCGCTTGTGCTGGCCGCCTGCAACGTGGCGGCCAACGGCCCGCAGGCCGAGGCGCCCGCCCCGGCCCCTGCCCCGGCCGGCCCCGAGGCGCGGAGCGAGGGCCCGGGCGCGGCAGGATTCTGCCAGGTCACCGACATCACGCCGGCGGTCATCGAATCGGTCTCCGAGCAGGAGCTGGTGGCGCCGGCCGTCGTCAACCCCGACGGCACCATCGCCAGCCCCGCCAGATATCGCACCGTGACCCGCCAGGTGATCACCCGCAAGCGGCAGGAGATCACTTTCCGCACCCCCTGCCCCGAGGTCATGGACACCGCCTTCATCGCCTCCTTGCAACGCGCCCTGAAGGCGCGCGGCTTCTACACCGGCCCGACCACGGGGCGGCTGGACGAGGCCACCCGGCGCGCCATCCGCAGCTTTCAGGTGCAATACGGGCTGGACAGCGCCATCCTGTCGCTGGACAGCGCGCGCAGGCTGGGGCTGGTGGTTGCCGAAATCGCAGAGGAAAGCCCCGACGGCCGAACATGAAAAGGGCGCCCGCGGGCGCCCTTTCCGCAGCCTGCAAGGCCCGGTTCAGTCGATGGAGAGCGCCACGAAGCGCGGCTCGCCGCCACGGCGCACCAGCAGCAGGATCGACCTGCGCCCGGCGTCGCGCGCCTCGGCGATGCGCTCTTCGAGATCGCGGATCGTCTCCACCTTCTTCTGGCCGGCCTCGGTGATCACGTCTCCGGCGCGCAAGCCCTTGTCGCGGGCCTCGCTGTCCTCCTCGACGGACATCACCACCAGACCTCCGGCAGACGCCCCGAGGCCAAGCTGGTCGCGCAGCTCGTCGGTCATTTCCGACAGCGTCATGCCCAGCAGTTCCTTCTCGACCGGGCCGGAACCGGGCCCGCCCAGCTGACCTGCGGCCTCGGCCTCCTCGCGCCGGCCAAGGGTGACCATGAACGTCCGGGTCTCGCCGTCGCGGAACACCACCACCGGCACCGTCTTGCCCACTTCCGCATCGCCGACGATGCGCACCAGCTCACGGGTATCGGCCACGTCCTGGCCATCGAAGGAAAGGATCACGTCGCCGGCCTCGATCCCGGCCTTCTTCGCCGGGCCGTCGGGCACATCCGTCACCAGCGCGCCGGCCACGCTGTCAAGCCCGATCGCATCGGCGATCTCGTCGGTCACGTCCTGGATGCGCACGCCCAGCCACCCGCGGCGGGTTTCGCCGAACTCCTTGAGCTGGGCGATCACCTTGGACACCACGTTGGAGGCCATGGAGAAGCCGATGCCGATCGAGCCGCCGTTGGGCGAGAGAATCGCGGTGTTCACCCCGATCACCTCGCCGTCCATGTTGAACAGCGGCCCGCCCGAGTTGCCGCGGTTGATGGCGGCGTCGGTCTGGATGAAATCGTCATAGACGCCGGACAGTTCGCGGTTGCGCGCCGAGATGATCCCGGCGGTCACCGAGAAGCCCTGCCCCAGCGGGTTGCCCACCGCCAGAACCCAGTCGCCCACGCGCATCACGTCGCTGTCGCCGAAGCTCACATAGGGCAGCGGCTCGTCGCTATCGACCTTGAGCAGCGCCAGATCGGTGGTCTTGTCGGTGCCGACGATCCTGGCCGGCAGCTCGCCGCCGCCGTAGAACTCGATCATGATCTCGTCGGCGCCCTCGATCACGTGGTTGTTGGTGACGATGTAGCCGTCCTGAGAGATCAGGAAGCCCGAGCCCAGCGCCTGAGAGCGGCGCGGCCGGGTCTGGCCGTCGGGCAGGCGGTCCATGAAATCGCGGAAGAAATCCTCGAAGGGCGAGCCCTCGGGCACCATCGGCCCCGGGCCGGCGGGCGCCTCGATGGTGGTGGTGGTGGTGATGTTGACCACCGCCGGGCTGACCTTCTCGGCCAGATCGGCAAAGCTTTCGGGTGCCGATCGGGCCGTCGCCGAAAGCGCCTGCGCCAGGCTGAACGCCACGCCCAGGACAAGGACCAGCAGGAGCCGGGCAGGACTTCCGGCGCGTTCGCGAAGGGTTGGGGGCTGGAGTGTCACTGAATTCCTCCTTTGAGATGTCCGGCCCTGCGGCCGGTCAGCGAGATTGAACTTGCCTCCTAGATAGGCGCCGGCACCACGGCCACAAAGCTGCGGCCGGCCATATCAAGCGGTTGTGAAACCCTGACGGTTTCCGCCCCAGTCTAACCCGTCATGCCGCGCGAAAGCCAGACCAGCAGCACCCCCAGCGCCAGCGCCCCCAGCCCGATGTTGCGCCGGGTGTCCAGCGGCAGGCGGCGCAGCACCTCGAGCAGGTCCTCCAGACGCGAAGGGGCCAGTGCGAACACCAGCCCCTCGACGCACAGCACCAGCCCGATGGCCAGAAGGATGGTGCTCATCTCTCCGGCGCGATGGTCGAGAAGTAATCGAAGAACTCGCTGTCGGGGGGGATCACCAGCGTGGTGTTGTCCGCCCCGAAGGAGCGATCATAGGCGGCCAGCGAGCGGTAGAACTCGAAGAACTCGCGATCCTGCCCGAAGGCCTCGGCGAAGATCCGGTTGCGCTCGGCATCGGCTTCACCGCGGATGATCTCGGCCGATTTCCTGGCCTCCGAGACCAGCTCCACCACCGTGCGGTCGGCCTGGGCGCGGACCCGCTGCGCGGCTTCCTTGCCTCGGGCGATCTCGTCGGCGGCCTCGCGTTCGCGCTCGGCGCGCATCCGCGAGAAGGTGGCCTCGAGGTTCTGGGCCGGCAGGTTGGTCTGCTTGAGGCGCACGTCCACCACCTCGACCCCGAGCGGCAGCGCCAGCTCGCGGGCCTGGTCGCGGATGCGGGTCATGAGCACCGCCCGGTCAGCCGACAGGATGGTGTCGGATGTCACCTGGTCGGAGCCCAGGACCTCGCGCACCTGGGCCTTCAGGATTGCGTCGAGCCGCGATTCCGCGGCCGGGATTCCGCCCACGCCCACCGCCTGGCGAAACTGGACCACGTCGTTGATCCGGTAGCGCGCGAAGGCATCGACCACCAGCCGGCGGTCGTCGGCCGGGGTGACCTCGATTTCCTGGGTGTCGAGCGAGAGGATGCGCGCGTCGTAACGCACCACCTCCTGGATCAGCGGTATCTTGAAGGACAGTCCCGGCTCCGTCTTCACGGCCTTGATCTGGCCGAACTGCAGCACCAGAGCCTTCTCGCGTTCATCCACCACGAAGACCGAGGAAAGAAGCGCCGCGATGACAACCACCAGCGCCGGAATGATCATCGTTGACTTGCGCATCAGTTGTTCTCCCCTGCGGTTTCGGCCGTGGTCGCGGCCGCGGCCGGACGGCGCAGCTCGTTGAGCGGCAGATAGGGAACCACGCCCTGCCCCGCGCCCTGCTGCTCTATGATCACCTTGTCGATCCGCCCGAAGATCTGCTCCATGGTCTCCAGATACAGGCGCTTGCGGGTCACCGCCGGCGCATCCTTGTATTCTCTCAGCACGGCGAGGAAGCGGCTGGCCTCACCCTCCGCCTCGTTGATGACACGGGCACGGTAGGCCTCGGCCTCCTCGAGGATCTGGGCCGCCTCGCCGCGGGCGCCGGCCAGAACCGTGTTGGCATAGGCGTCGGCCTGGCGTTGCAGCCGGTCGCGTTCCTGCGCCGCGGCCTGCACGTCGCGGAAGGCATCGATCACCTCGCGCGGCGGGTCGGCCTTGTCGAGGTTCACCCGCACCACGTTCATGCCCGAATCATAGCTGTCGAGCGTCGAC
Source organism: Paracoccaceae bacterium (assembly GCA_015487335.1). GTDB lineage: Bacteria > Pseudomonadota > Alphaproteobacteria > Rhodobacterales > Rhodobacteraceae > S012-89. The sequence continues at coordinate 4,856 of WFPZ01000214.1, read as the reverse complement.
TGGATCAGCTCATGCGCCCGGTCGGCGATGATGCCGCGGTCACGGTTGAGGATCGGCGCCAGTTCGGAGGCGGCGATGATCTCGCGCATGGCCGATTCGGCGACCGCGCGGATCGTGGATTCCGGGTCGCGCAGGTTGAACAGGAACTTTGCCGGATCGTTGATGTTCCACACCACCTGGAAGTCGATGTCGACGATGTTCTCGTCGGTGGTCAGCATCAGCCCGGACTGGCTGCGCGCATTCGCCGCCACGCCGATGTTCACGGTGCGCTCGGTGGTCACCGGGATCACTTCGGCCTTGACCAGAGGCCAGGGGGCGAACTGCAGGCCGTTGTCGGTAACCCGGTAGAACTTGCCCAGAAACAGCTCCACGCCCTGCTCTTCCGGCTGAACCGTGTAGAGCGAGGCGATCACCCACAGGACCAGGGCGCCGAGAACGCCAAGCCCGATCGTGCCCTTGGTCAGGGCGGGGCCGCCGCCACCGCTTCCGCCGCTTCCGCCACGGCCACCGTGGCCGCCGCGCCCGCCCATCAGGACGCGCAGCTGCTCCTGACCCTTCTTCACGATCTGGTCGATTTCGGGGGGAATCGGGGGTTCGCCCGGCCGCCTGTCGCCGCCGCGGTTGTCACCGCCGCCTCTGCCGCGGTTGCCGCCGCCCCAGGGGCCGCCGTTGTCACTGGCCATATCGGGTTTTTCCTCTCTTGGTCGGACCTTGTCTCTAACTGTGCACTGCGGCCTGGAAATCAAGCCGTTCTCGTAGGCGTTTTCATTAGCACGATTTCTTCCGACATGGTCGGGTGAACCGCGATCGTACGGTCGAAATCTTCCTTGGTCGCGCCCATGCGGATGGCAACCGCCACCATCTGGATCAGCTCGCCCGCATTGGGCGCGATGATGTGGCAGCCGAGAATCCTGCGCGTCTCGGTGCAGACGATGAGCTTGAACAGCACCCGCTCGTCCTTGTCGATGAAGGAATTCTGCATCGGCCGGAAGGCGGCGCAATACACCTCGATCGGGCGCTCGTCGCGGGCCTCTTCCTCGGTCATGCCGATGGAGCCATACTCGGGCTGGGTGAACACCGCCGAGGGCACGAGATCGCGCTCCACCTTCGTCGGATTGTCCTTGAAGACGGTCTCCACGAAGGCCGCGCCCTCGCGGATGGCCACCGGGGTGAGATTAACCCGGTTGGTCACGTCGCCCACCGCGTAGATCGAGGGCACGTTGGTGCGCGAATACTCGTCCACCACGATTTCCTTCCAGCGGCCCAGCTCCACGCCCGCCTTCTCCAGGCCCAGCCCCTCGGTGTTGGGCTTGCGGCCGGTGGCATAGATCACCGCATCGAAGGTGGCCTCGCGCCCGTCGGTGGCCTTGACCCAGATCCCGCCGTCGCGCCTCTCCAGCCGCTCGATGTCGGTGCCCACATGCAGGTCGATGCCGCGGCCCTTTATCAGCTCGGCGACATGGCCGCGCGATTCGTCGTCGAAGCCGCGCAGGATCTGCGCACCCCGGTAATATTGCGTAGTCTCGACCCCGAAACAGTTGAAAATGCAGGAAAATTCGCAGGCAATGTAGCCGCCTCCCACGATCAGCGCCCGCTTCGGCAGCTCCTCCATCAGGAAAACCTCGTTGGAGGTCCAGACCAGCTCTTTTCCGGGCACCTCGGGCACGTAGGGCTGGCCTCCGGTGGCCACCAGGATGTAACGGGCGGTGAAGGTCCGCCCATCCGCCAGCTGCACCGAATTGGGCCCGGTGAGCACCGCGCGCTGTTCGAAGATCTCGGCCCCCGCCCGGCCCAGGTTGGTGCGGTAGATGCCCTCCAGCCGGTCCAGTTCGGCATGCAGGCGCTTGCGGAAGGAGGGCCAGTCGAAGCGCCCCATCCGCACGTCCCAGCCATAGGCCTGCGCCTCGCGCATCGCCGAGGCATAGCCCGAGGCGAAGACCATCAGCTTCTTGGGAACGCAGCCGCGGATCACGCAGGTGCCACCCATGCGGTATTCCTCGGCCAGCGCCACCCGCGCCCCGGCTTCCGCCGCCAGCCGCCCGGCGCGCACCCCGCCCGAACCGCCGCCAATCACGAACAGGTCATAGTCGAAGCTCATCGGCTCCCTTTCCGGTTTTCCGTCTCATTCCTTCAGATCGCGAAAGATGTTTTCGCTTTCGGCAAGCTCCACCCGGCCTTCCTCGGAGGCGCCGGTGCTGATGTCGTGCATCTCCACCCGGCCGTCGCCGTGGCCGATCACCACCGCATCGGCGATGTCGATGAACAGGCCGTTTTCCACCACCCCGGGGATCTGGTTGAGCACCAGCGCCAGCTGGCGGGGGTTCCCGATGCGCTGCAGGTGCAGGTCGAGAATGTGATTGCCCTCGTCGGTCACGTAGGGCTCGCCGCCATTCATCCGCAGCACCACCTTCTGGCCGAGGACGTCCATCGAACACAGCGTCTCCTCCACCAGCGCGCTGGTGGTCGGCCAGCCGAAGGGGATCACCTCGATCGGCAAGGGGAAGGCGCCCAGCGCCTCGACGCTCTTGGAGGCGTCGGCGATCACCACCATCCGGTCCGAGGCGGTGGCAACGATCTTTTCCTGCAGCAGCGCCCCGCCGCCGCCCTTGATCAGGTTGAGATCGGGGTCGAACTCGTCGGCCCCGTCGATGGTGAGGTCCAGCCATCCCGCCTCGGCCAGGGTGATCACCTCGATCCCCTCCTCGCGGGCCAGCGCGGCGGTGCGCGTGGACGTGGGCACGGCGCGGATCTTCAGCCCCCCCTCGCGCACCATCTCGCCCAGGCATTTCACCAGCCACGCGGCGGTGGAGCCGGTGCCCAGGCCCACCTTCATGCCGCTCTCGACGAAATCGGCCGCCCGCCGGGCAGCGACGAACTTGGCCGTGTCCATGGGCGAAAGGATGTCGGGCATGGGGCATCTTCTCCGTGGTTTCGCCGCCTTATAGAAAAGATGTCCGCGCGGCGCGAGGGGGAAAACGCCCGTTCCCCGCGGCAGGCGCGATCGGGCGGGCAAGTGTCGCTTCCGGTCGGGCGGCGCTTCTGCTACCGACGCAAGGATCTGCTGGTCGGCAACGCACGGATAGGGCAATGTTTCTTTCGGTCTTCGAGATGTTCAAGGTGGGGGTGGGGCCGTCCTCCTCGCACACCATGGGGCCGATGGTGGCGGCCGGGCGCTTTCTCGAGCTGCTGCGCGCCTCGCCGTTCCGGGCGCATGGGCTGCGCGCCTCGCTGCACGGCTCGCTGGCGTTTACCGGGGTGGGTCATGCCACCGACCGGGCGGTGATCCTCGGGCTGGCCGGCTTCACCCCCGAGCGCTACGACCACGAAAGCGCCGAAGCCGCGCTGGAGCGGATCCGCGCCAGCCGGCAGGTTGCGCCCGAGGGCCTCGGCCCGCTGTCCTTCGATCCGGCCCGCGACATCCTCTTCGATTACGGCCCGCCCCTGCCCGGCCATGCCAACGGGATGGTCCTGATGGCCACCGACGCCCAGGGCGACATGATACGGAAGGAAACCTATTATTCCGTGGGCGGCGGCTTCGTGCTCACCGAGGCCGAACTGGCCGCCGGCAAGGATACCGACGACGGCCCTCCCGTGCCCTGGCCCTTCCACTGCGCCTCCGAGATGCTGGAGATGTGCCGCGCATCGGGGCTGACCATCGCCGGGCTCAAGCGCGCCAACGAGCTTTCGCGCCTCGACGCAGCCACGCTGGAGCGGGGGCTGGCGCGCATCTGGGAGGTCATGAACGGCTGCATCGAGCGCGGCATGGCGGCCAGCGGCACCCTGCCGGGCGGGCTGAAGGTGCCCCGCCGGGCCGGGGCGATCCGCGAGGCGCTGGAGGCCGAGCGCGGCGCCAACCTTTCCGCCCCGCATACCATCAACGACTGGATCGGCCTCTACGCCATGGCCGTGAGCGAGGAAAACGCCGCCGGCGGGCAGGTGGTGACCGCCCCCACCAACGGCGCCGCCGGGGTGATCCCGGCCACCATCCGCTACTGGCTGGACCACGTGCCGGGCGCGGCCCCCTCGCGGGTCGGGGAATTCCTGCTGACCGCCGCCGCGATCGGCGGGCTGGTCAGGCACAACGCCTCGATCTCGGGGGCCGAGGCGGGCTGCCAGGCCGAGGTGGGCTCGGCCTCGGCGATGGCTGCGGCGGGGCTGGCGGCGGTGCTGGGCGGCAGCCCCGAACAGGTGGAAAACGCCGCCGAGATCGCGCTGGAGCACCACCTCGGGCTGACCTGCGACCCGGTGAAGGGGCTGGTGCAGGTGCCCTGCATCGAGCGCAACGGGCTGGGGGCCGTGAAGGCGGTGGCCGCCGCCTCGCTGGCGCTGCGCGGCGACGGCACCCATCTGGTGCCGCTGGATGCGGTCATCGAGACCATGCGCCAGACCGGCGCCGACATGAGCACCAAGTACAAGGAAACCTCGATCGGCGGGCTGGCCGTGAACGTGCCCAACTGCTAGGCGCAGCATGAAATGCGCTTCGTCAAATTCGTGCCGGAAAGACAGGTTCGCGCCCGGCCCCGGGGGTGGGCGCACCGAAATCTGCCCGACGGCTGCCCTGTCCGCAAGCCTTGCAAGCCGCTGAAACCGCAGGATCAACTCGCGCCCGCCCTTGGGGGCGGGGCCGGGCGCGAACCGGATCGCAGGCGATCCGGTGGCAATCTGTCAATGATGCGAACCCAAGGACATTGGCCTAGGGTCGAGACTCGATCAAGTCCACCACAGGATTGTTGCGGCGAGGGCGACGGCGGAGAGAGAGTTTCTTGCCAGCTTGTCATATCGTGTGGCGACGCGCCGGAAGTCCTTGAGGGAGCAGAAGGCACGTTCGATCAGGTTGCGGGCGCGGCAGGCCAGCG
>WFPZ01000213.1 GCA_015487335.1 Paracoccaceae bacterium | reverse complement strand
GCCACCCGGCGCGCGCGCCGCTGGTGCAGCTGGGCGCGAACCACTTCCTGCTGGAGCTGTTTCACGGCCCCACGCTGGCCTTCAAGGACTTCGCCATGCAGCTGATCGGCCAGCTGTTCCAGGCGGCCCTGGCCCGGCGTGGCGAGCGGGTGACGATCGTCGGCGCCACCTCCGGCGACACCGGATCGGCCGCCATCGAGGCCTTCCGGGGCCTGCCCAACGTGGACGTGTTCATCCTCTTCCCCGCCGGTCGCGTCTCGGATGTGCAGCGCCGGCAGATGACCACGCCGGCCGAGGCCAATGTGCACGCCCTTGCCCTGCGCGGCGATTTCGACGACTGCCAGGCGCGGCTCAAGGACATGTTCAACGATTTCGCCTTCCGCGACGAGGTGCGGCTGGCGGGGGTCAATTCCATCAACTGGGCGCGGGTGCTGGCGCAGGTGGTCTATTACTTCACCGCCGCGGTCAGCCTCGGCGCGCCGCATCGCGAAATCGACTTCACCGTGCCCACCGGCAATTTCGGCGACATCTTCGCCGGCTACATCGCCCGCCGCATGGGGCTGCCGATCGGCCGGCTGGTGATCGCCACCAACCAAAACGACATCCTGCACCGGGCGCTTGAGAGCGGCATCTACGAGACCCGGGGGGTAAAACCCTCGATCAGCCCGTCGATGGACATCCAGGTTTCCTCCAACTTCGAGCGGGCGCTCTTCGATGCGCTGGGGCGCGAGGGGGCGGCCGTGGCGCAGATGATGGACGAGCTGAAGGCGACAGGGCGTTTCGCCATCCCCCAGGGCGCGCTGGAAGCCCTGCGCGAGGTGTTCGCCTCGGGCCGCGCCTCGGAAGAGGAAACCACCGCCACCATCCGCCGCCTCTTCGAGACCACCGGCCAGATCCTCTGCCCGCACAGCGCGGTGGGGGCGAAGGTGGCCGAAGAGCATCTGCGCGCGCCGGTGCCGATGGTTTCCCTGGCCACCGCCCATCCGGCGAAATTCCCCGATGCGGTGGAGGCCGCCACCGGCATCCGCCCGCCTCTGCCCCGGCGCATGGCGGATCTGCTTGAACGCGAGGAGCGCGTGATCGAGGTGGACAACGACCTCGCGGCGCTTCAGGCCCTGATCCGGGAGCGCATGGCGCGGTGAGCGTCCGGCTGGATACCCTGCCCAACGGCCTGCGCGTCGTCACGGAGCACATGCCGGGGCTGAAATCCGCCGCGCTGGGGCTTTGGGTGCTGGCCGGCGGCCGGCACGAGCGCGAAGAGCAGAACGGCATCGCCCATTTCCTGGAACACATGGCCTTCAAGGGCACCAGGCGGCGCAGCGCGCTGCAGATCGCCGAGGCCATCGAGGATGTGGGCGGCTACCTCAACGCCTATACCTCGCGCGAGATGACCGCCTATTACGCCCGGGTGCTGGAAGCCGACGTGCCGCTGGCGCTGGACGTGATCGCGGATATCGTGCTCAATCCGGTGTTCGACCCGGCCGAGATGGAGGTGGAGCGCGGGGTGATCCTGCAGGAGATCGGCCAGACGCTCGACACCCCCGACGACATCATCTTCGACTGGCTGCAGGAGGCCGCCTATCCCGGCCAGCCGCTGGGGCGCAGCATCCTCGGCCCGGCCGAGCGGGTTGCCGCCTTTTCCCGCGCCGATCTGGCCGCTTTCGTGCAGGAGCATTACACGCCCGAGCGGATGATCCTTGCCGCCGCCGGGGCGGTGGACCATGACGCCATCCTGCGCGAGGCCGGGCAGCTGTTCGGCCACCTGCCCGCGGCAGGCAGCCCGGACGCGCCGGCGGCCAGTTTCCTGGGCGGCGAGAAGCGCAAGCTGAAACCGCTGGAGCAGGCCCATTTCGCCCTGGCGCTGGAAGGCCCCGGCTACCGGGACGATGCCATCTACACCTCGCAGATACTGGCCACCGCCCTGGGGGGCGGGATGTCCTCGCGGCTGTTCCAGGAGGTGCGCGAAAGGCGCGGGCTGTGCTACACGATCTATGCCCAGGCCGGCGCCTATTCCGATACCGGCATGACGACGATCTACGCCGGCACCTCCGCCGAGCAGATCAGCGAGCTGGCCGAGATCACCGTCACCGAACTTCGGCGCGCCGCCGAGGACATGACCGAGGCCGAAGTGGCCCGGGCCCGGGCACAGATGAAGGCGGGGCTGCTGATGGGGCTGGAAAGCCCCGCTTCGCGGGCCGAGCGGCTGGCGCGCATGGTGGCCATCTGGGGACGGGTGCCCGGGCTTGACGAAACCGTCGCCCGCATCGATGCCGTGGGCCCTGCCGATGTGCGCGCGCTGGCCGCCGGCCTGGCAGGCGGCAAGGCGGCGCTGGCGCTCTATGGCCCGGTGGATGGCGCGCCGGGGCTGGCGGAGCTGCAAGAGAGGCTCGCGGGCTGATGCTGACGCGCCGCCGCAAGGTTCGCATCGAGACCGAACGCATGACGCTGCGCCCGCCGCAGCACTCCGATTACCGCCAGTGGGCGGCGCTGCGCCGCGAAAGCGCGGAGTTCCTGCAGCCGTGGGAGCCCGCCTGGTCGGACGACCATCTCTCGCGCAAGAGCTTCACGGGACGCGTCTACTGGGCGCAGCGTTCGGTCGCCAACGGCAGCGCGATGCCGCTGTTCCTGATTCGCCGCGCCGACGGGGTGCTTCTGGGGGCGATCACGCTCGACAACATCCGCCGCGGCCCCGCGCAGGCGGGTACCTGCGGCTACTGGATCGGCCAGCCGCATGCCCGCAAGGGCTACATGGAAGAGGCGCTCAAGGCGGTGGTGCACTACGCCTTCACCACGCTCGATCTCAGCCGGCTCGAAAGCGCCTGCCTGCCCGAGAACGTGGCCTCGCGGGGGGTGCTGGAAAAATGCGGCTTCAAGTACGAAGGCGTGGCGCAAAGCTATCTGCAGATCAACGGCCGCTGGCGCAATCATGTGCTCTATGCCAACCTGCGGGCCGACCGCCGCGGCAAGACGGACGTGGGCTGAGGCGCGGCCCGGGCGGGCGGCAGAGGCGGGGCGGCAACGGGGGGCAGATGGAGCTGAATCCGGTAACAGAGGCGTTTCTGGCACGGCTGCGCGAACAGCTGCCCGAGGCCTGTTTCCGCCCCGTGGAGCCGCGCTATCTGGAAGAGCCGCGCGGCCGGTTCCACGGCCGGGCCGGCGCGGTGCTGGCGCCCGCCAGCGTGGCCGAGGTCTCCGCCATCGTCACCGAGGCCGCCCGCGCCCGCGTGCCCGTGGTGCCCTATGGTGGCGGCACCGGTCTGGTGGGGGGGCAGGTGATGGCGCAAGGCCCCGCGCCGGTGGTGCTTTCGCTTGAGCGGATGGCGCGCATCCGCGCCGTGCATGCGCGAGAGAACGTGCTGATCGCCGAGGCCGGCGCCACCCTGCACGCGGTGCGCGCCGCCGCCGCCGAGGCCGGGCGGCTGTTTCCGCTGTCTCTGGCCTCGGAGGGCAGCTGCCGGATCGGCGGCAACCTGGCCACCAATGCCGGCGGGGTGAACGTGCTGCGCTACGGCAATGCGCGCGAGCTGTGCCTCGGCCTGGAGGCGGTGCTGCCCGACGGCAGCGTCTGGCACGGGCTGAAGCGGCTGCGCAAGGACAACACCGGCTATGATCTGAGGGATCTTCTGATCGGATCTGAGGGCACGCTGGGGGTGATCACCGCGGCCTCCCTTCGCCTGTTCGCACGGCCCGAACGCGAGGGGGCGGCGCTGATCGTGGTGCCCACGCCCGCCGCGGCGCTGGATTTGCTGAACCTCGCCCGGCGCCGCATCGGAGAGGGCATCTCGGCCTTCGAGCTGATCGGCGGCACCGGGCTGGAATTTCTGGCCGAGACCATGCCCGAGATCCGTCAGCCCTTCGCCCGCCCGCCGGCCTGGTCGGTGCTGATCGACCTGGGGCTTTCGGGTGGCGCCGACCCGCAGGAGGCCCTGACGGGGCTGTTCGGCGAGGCGGCGGAGGCGGGGCTGGCGCTTGACGGGGTGGTGGCCCAGAACGAGGCCCGGCGCCAGGCGCTGTGGCTGATGCGCGAATCGATCCCGCTGGCCAACCGGCGGGTGGGGGCGGTGGCCTCGCATGACGTCTCTCTGCCGCTTTCGGCAATCCCCGAGTTCCTGGAGCGGGCAGGGCGCGAGATCGCCGCCAGGGCAGACGTGCGGATCAACGCCTTCGGGCATCTGGGCGACGGCAACCTTCATTACAACCTCTTTCCCTCCCCGGGTGTCCGGCGCGAGGATCTTGCCGCGCAGGCCCCCGGGCTGACTCGGCTGGTGCATGATCTGGTGGCAGAGCTTGGCGGCTCCTTCAGCGCCGAGCACGGGGTGGGGCGGCTGAAGGTGGCAGAGCTGCGCCGCTACGCCGATCCGGCCCGACTGGCGGCGATGCGCGCCATCAAGGCCGCACTCGACCCGGCCGGGATCATGAACCCCGGCGCGGTGCTGGGCTGAGCCCCGCACCCACGCGGCCGGTGCGGGATGCGAAAACGCCCCGCCGGGGGACATGGCGGGGCGTTCCGATGTGAGGTTCACATGTGGTAACAAGCAGCGCCTGCTCCCTGCAGGCAGGGATGTTCTAGCGCTGATTCCTTACCAAACGGTTCATTCTCCTTCGAAAGCGCACAGCGTGTGCACGTCGTAGCCGAGATCGCTCAGAAGCTTGTGCCCGCCCAGATCGGGCAGATCGATGACGAAGGCGCAGCCGATGATCTCGGCCCCCAGGCGCTCGACCAGCCTGATGCCGGCCTCCGCCGTGCCGCCGGTGGCCAGCAGGTCGTCGACGAGCAGCACCTTTTCCCCGGGTTCCAGCGCGTCGTCATGGATTTCCATGATCGCCTCGCCGTATTCCAGCTTGTATTCCTGACTGATGGTGGTGCCCGGCAGCTTTCCCTTCTTGCGCACCGGCACGAAGCCCACGCTCAGCTGGTGGGCGATCGCGCCGCCGAGGATGAAGCCGCGCGCCTCCAGCCCCACCACCTTGTCGATGCGCATTCCCGCGTAGGGGTGAAGCAGCTGGTCGATCGCCATGCGAAAGCCGCGGGCGTCGGCGAAAAGCGTGGTGACATCGCGAAACATGATTCCCTCGTGGGGGAAATCGACGATGGTGCGGATGTAGTCCTTGACGGTCTTGGCGTTGTTCATGGGCGCGGGCCTTCGGATGAGTCGGGTTTCGTGCCCTGCATAATTCCGGGGCCGCTCTTTTTCCATGCGTTTCATGCCGGAACATCCCGCTCCGGCCCATTGCGCGTGCCTGTCGGTCAGCTATGTTGGCGAAATGACACGCGGTTATGATCTCGAGCGGTTTCTTGCCGCGCAGGAGCGCACCTATGACAGGGCGCTGGCCGAATTGCGCAGCGGTCGCAAGAAGGGCCACTGGATGTGGTTCATCTTTCCACAGCTTGCGGGCCTGGGGCACAGTGCCCGTTCGGCCTTCTACGGAATAGACGGCAGGGATGAAGCCTCTGCCTATATTGCTCATCCGGTTCTGGCCGAACGCCTGACCACCTGTGTCCGGGTGGTGATGGACCAGTCACGCCACTGGCGCGACGTGGCTGCCATCTTCGGCTCTCCCGATGATCTGAAGTTTCACTCCTCGATTACCCTGTTTTCCCGTGCCCGCCCCACCGACCCGGTGTTTTCAGAGGCCCTGTGGGCGATCTACGGCGGTGTCGGGTGCCAGAAGACGCTCGAGGCGCTGCGCCGGGATTTCATTGACGGGCTGGAGGAGTAGGAGCGGGGCGCCCTGCCGCCGTGTCAGCGCTGTTGCAGGACCCTTCCCGCGACCGCGTCCAGTTTCGCCACCAGCGCCGGGTCGCGCTTGTCGGGCGCGGTCATCACCGCGTATTCCAGCGCCCGGTCGCATCCGTGTTCGCAAACCTCGCGACCGGCCCCCAGCAGCCCCGGCAGCCGCGCCACCAGCCCGCGGGCGTTGTCCGCGTTGGCGGTGAGCGTGGCGATGATCTCGGAGATGTCCACCGCGCCGTGGTCGGGGTGCCAGCTGTCGTAATCGGTGATCATGGCGACGGAGGCATAGCAGAGCTCGGCCTCGCGGGCGAGCTTGGCTTCGGGCATGTTGGTCATGCCGATCACGTCGGCGCCCCAGACCTCGCGATACATTCTCGATTCGGCCAGCGAGGAAAACTGCGGCCCCTCCATCGCCAGGTAGGTGCCGCCCATGTGCACCTTCACCCCTTGCGCCCGGGCCGCCTCGAAGGCCGCCTGCGACAGCCGCGCACAGGTGGGGTGGGCCACGCTCACATGGGCCACGCAACCGGTGCCGAAGAAGCTTTTCTCGCGCGCGAACGTGCGGTCGATGAACTGATCGACGATGACGAAATCGCCCGGCGCCATCTCTTCGCGGAAAGAGCCGCAGGCCGAGACCGAGACCACGTCCGTCACCCCCAGCCGCTTGAGCGCATCGATATTGGCGCGGTAGGGCACGGTGGAGGGGCTGTGCACATGGCCGCGGCCGTGGCGCGGCAGGAAGGCCATCTTCACCCCGTTCAGAACGCCCGTCAGGATTTCATCCGAGGGCGCGCCCCACGGGCTTTCCACCGCCTGCCACGAGGCCCCTTCCAGCCCGTCGATTTCATAGACACCGGACCCGCCGATGACCCCGATCATGGTTTGTGCCATGTGTACCTCTCAGCCTGAATGCGCGGTGAGGTTAGGCCAAGAGGGCCGGGGATGGAAGCCTGGCCGATCGTGCGCCCTGACGGGCGCAAGCCTTTCCGCCGCCCCTGGCAGGGGCGGCGATTCCGCTCCGCTCGGGGAGTATTTGGGCAAGGTGAAGGAGGGCTTCGCGGAAACGGCCCCATCGGGGAAACCGCGCCGGCGGCGGGGCTCAACGGGCCTTACGTATCGTCCCAGCGCGCCACCTTCCCGCGCACTCCGGCCCAGGCGCCGGGCTCCAGCTCCAG
>WFPZ01000212.1 GCA_015487335.1 Paracoccaceae bacterium | reverse complement strand
GGTAGACGGGAAAGCGGTTCGGGTCGGTCAGATCGGCGGGCCTGGCCGAGGTGCCGGCGGTGTAAAGCGGCGGATGCTCGACCAGCCAGATCAGCTCGTCGGCGGAGCCATCGCGGATCGCCGCGGCACGCTCTTCCATGAAGGCAAGCGCTTCGGGGTAGGGGGTGAGGCCATCTGACACGAGCCACTGAGGCATATCGTCTGCTCCGGTCCGGGCTGTCGGCAAGGCCATCGCACCTGCCGGGGCGGATGTCAAAGGGAAGCGTCATTTCCCTCTTCACATCGCCAATGGGCTTCGCTATGTAGCGGCCCACCAGGCCAATGACAGTGCGGTCGTGGCGGAATTGGTAGACGCGCAGCGTTGAGGTCGCTGTGGGGTAACACCCGTGGAAGTTCGAGTCTTCTCGACCGCACCAAAATCCTGCTCATATCCTGCCCCAAGAGCGAAAAGGCGGAAAGGGAACGGCAGGAAGCACACCCTGACCAGCCTCTGCAACGTCTCCGGCCGCATGGTTTGCGCACGCGAACCGTGTCTTGAACAAAGCCGTTGCCGAGGCTTACGGTCGTAGCGGGAACTGGCTGGCCGGGAAGCTGGCCGGAAGCGTCGTCCGCTTGTTTCGCGGGAATCAGGAATGAGCCGCAAGGCAAGACAGGAGAGGTGGCAGGATGGCAGATTCACCGACCGTTTGGGGCGTTCACATGGGGCGGCATGTCGGCAGCCGTCCCGTTGAAGAGGGATATGTTGCCATTGGCTGGCAGGAGTTGGGAGATATCCGCAAGATCGAGGGCGGGCGCGAGGGGCTGAAGGAAGCGCTTCTGCGCGTGATCCCCGGCGAGACCGAGCGCGCAGCACAAATACATGCTGGTGTGCTTCATCGTTTTATCAACGAAATACGGCCCGGCGATATTGTCGTCTATCCATCGAAACATGACAGGATGGTCAATATCGGCAAATTCTCTGGTGAGCCTGAGTATCCGGCGGATGACCCGGACAAATATCCAATCCGCCGCCCGGTGGAATGGCTGGGGCATTTCCCCAGAAGCGGCTTCAGCCAAAGTGCCCTGAACGAAATCGGGTCAGCGGTCACGCTGTTCAGGGTGAAGCGCCACAGGGACGAATTTCTCGCGAAGATCGGGCTTGTTTCCTCACCTGCAGCCGTGTCGGATGACGATGAGGAAACCGACGATGAAACCGCAACCATATCGGTTTCTCGTCAGGCCGAAGAAACGACAACCGATTTCGTGGTTCGTCGCATCATGACCCTGCTGAACGGCCACCAGTTTGAAGAACTGGTGGCGCATGTCCTCGAATGTTTGGGGTATACCGCCCGGGTTACGCAGAAAGCCGGCGATGGGGGAGTCGACGTGATTGCCCATATGGATGCGCTTGGCTTCCAGCCGCCGATTGTGAAGGTGCAGTGCAAGCGCGTGACGTCGCAGATTGGCGGTCCGGCCGTAAACCAGCTTCTGGGCACGCTTGGTGAAGGCGAATACGGGCTGTTCGTATGCCTTGGATCATACAGCGGGCAGGCCAAGGAATTGGAACGAAACCGTGCCAAGCTGCGTCTTGTGGATGGCGAGGGGTTCGTCGAAATGATTTTAGACAACTATGCCAGCCTCTCGCCCAGGTATCGGTCGATCATTCCGCTGAAGCACATCTATGTGCCTGATATAGGTGATAAGCTGTAGTGGCGTATGAGACGGAGGTGGCCAACCCTTTGCAAGGGGGGGGCAGGAAAAGCTCTCGAGGCAAGGGAGAGAAGCTGTCAGCATTCGGGGGGCTCGGAGCTTCATTGCATGGGCTTCGCGCAAGGTTCGTGGCCCGGGTTTTGAAGGTGATTGACCGTATCGGGTTATGAAGCGGAAGTTCCCTATTTTTGTATCTTCTCGACCGCACCATCTTCCCTTCTGCGCCCGTGGCGCGCGCGTGTCGCGTTTTTGCCTGAGGAGGTCGCGTTTGGCCGCGGAATGGTCGCCGGCGGGGTGTCGCCGGGGCGGTCTTGGGCCAATTATCCGCCCACGGAGAGCGGCAAAACAATCGGTTGATAAATCCCGGGAATTTTGCTTGTCTCACGAGGCCTGAACGGTGCCATGCAAAAGGTGCCGGAAAACGAATACGGGGAGTTCGTATTGTCTGCTGCATCATCTGACGGCGCGTTCGTGGAATTTGACCGCGTCCAGAAGAGCTATGACGGCGTCACGCTGGTCGTGAAGGACCTCAACCTGGCGATGCCGAAGGGCGAGTTCCTGACGATGCTCGGCCCGTCGGGTTCGGGCAAGACCACCTGCCTGATGATGCTGGCCGGTTTCGAAACCGCCACCCATGGCGAGATCCGCCTCGGCGGCAAGGAGATCAACAACATCCCGCCGCACAAGCGCGGCATCGGCATGGTGTTCCAGAACTACGCCCTGTTTCCGCACATGACGGTCAACGAGAACCTCGCCTTTCCCCTGGAGGTGCGCGGCATCGGCAAGGCCGAACGCGAGGCCAAGGTGCGCAAGGTGCTCGACATGGTGCAGATGGGCGAGTTCGGCAACCGCCGTCCGGCGCAGCTTTCGGGCGGCCAGCAGCAGCGCATTGCGCTGGCCCGGGCGCTGGTCTTCGATCCGGAGCTGGTGCTGATGGACGAGCCGCTCGGCGCCCTCGACAAGCAGCTGCGCGAGCACATGCAGTATGAAATCAAGCACCTGCACGAACGTCTCGGCATCACCGTGGTCTATGTGACCCACGACCAGTCCGAGGCGCTCACCATGTCCGACCGGGTGGCGGTGTTCAACGACGGGGTGATCCAGCAGCTGGCACCGCCGGAAGACCTGTACGAACGCCCCGAGAACAGTTTCGTGGCCCAGTTCATCGGCGAGAACAACAAGCTGACCGGCATCATCGAGGAGCGCTCGGACGGCATCGTGAAGGTTCGTCTGGCCGATGGCGCCACCTGCCTTGCCCTGGCCGTCAACTGCGGCGGGGTGGGCGAGGAGACGCTGATCTCGATCCGCCCCGAGCGGGTGCAGATCGGGCGCGAGGGGCAGGCCAATTCGCACGAGGCGCGGGTGGAAGAGCTGATCTATCTCGGCGACCACATCCGCTGCCGGCTGAGCGTGCACGGCACTGACGATTTCATCGTCAAGGTGCCCAATTCGGCCGGCCACAAGCACCTGGTGGTGGGCGAGACCACGACCATCGGCTGGGAAACGGAAGATGCGCGGGCGCTGAACCCGCTCTAGGATCGGAAACAACAAGCACAGCGGGCGCTGGAACGCCCCATCGAGAGAGCAGCAAACGCAACATGGGAGAAAATCGATGAAAAAGACGCTAATCCTCACCACGGCGCTGGTGGGCTTCGCCTTCGCCGCCTCGGCGAAGGAGATCACCGTGATGTCCTGGGGCGGGGCCTATACCAAGAGCCAGGTGGAAGCCTACGGCAAGCCCTTCACCGCCGAGACCGGGATCAAGGTGATCTGGGTCGATGCCGACAACCCGGCCACCCCGATCAAGGCCCAGGTGGAGGCCGGCAACGTCACCATCGACGTGGCCGACGTGGAATATTCCGATGCCGTCCGCCTGTGCGACGAGGGCCTTCTGGAGGAGATCGACCCCTCGATCCTGCCGCCGGCCCCTGACGGCACCCCGGCCGAGGAGGACTTCATCGAAGGCGCGATCACCGACTGCGCGGTGGCCAACATCGTGTGGTCCACCGTCATGGCCTACAACACCGAAAGCGTGAACGGCACGCCGACCTCGATTGCCGACTTCTTCGACACCGAGAAGTTTCCGGGCAAGCGCGGCATGCGCAAGACGGCCAAGGCGAACCTGGAAATGGCCCTGATGGCCGATGGCGTGCCCGCCTCGCAGGTCTACGAGGTTCTGGAAACCCCCGAGGGCGTGGACCGGGCCTTCGCCAAGCTCGACACCATCAAGGACGATATCGTCTGGTGGGAAGCCGGCGCCCAGCCGCCGCAGCTGCTGGCTGACGGCGAGGTTGTGATGACCACGGCCTACAACGGCCGCATCTTCAATGCCGCCGTGGCCGAGGGCCAGCCGTTCAAGATCGTCTGGGACGGCCAGATCCTCGACTTCGACCTGTTCGTGATCCCGAAAGGCGCTCCGAACAAGGAAGAAGCGCTGCAGTTCATCGCCTTTGCCACCGACACCAAGCGTCTGGCCGACCAGGCGAGCTGGATCTCCTACGGCCCGGCACGCAAGTCCTCCAGCGCGCTCGTCGGGCTCTACAAGGACGGCAAGACGGAGATGGCGCCGCACATGCCCACTTCGCCGGAGGCGCTCAAGAACGCGCTGCCCAACAACTTCGAGTTCTGGGCCGACCGCGACACCGAGCTGAACGAGCGCTTCAACGCCTGGCTGTCCCAGTAAATCGAGAAACGGCGCGGCGCGGGGCAACCCGCGCCGCCCACACCATGGGGGAAGACCATGCCCAAGGGCTACTGGATCGCGCATGTCACCGTGACCAATCCGGAAGACTATGCCGAATACGTGCGTCTGGACACGCCGGTTGTCGAGGAATACGGCGGCCGGTTCATCGTGCGCGGCGGCCGCTCTGAGGCCCCCGAGGGCCCGATGAAGGAGCGCCACGTGGTGGTGGAATTCCCCGATTACGAAACCGCGCTGGCCTGCTACCGCTCCGAGGCCTACCAGAAGGCAGCCGCGATCAGGCGGGCCAATTCCGAAAGTGACATCGTGATCGTCGAAGGCACTGAATGAGCGACGCGACAGCCCCACTCACCACCGTTGACGGCAAGCCGCTGAAGGCGGCGCTGGCCGCGGCCGAGCGCCGGGCGCGCTGGCGGGCCTTCCTGCTGGTGGTGCCGCTCCTGGCTTTCGTGCTGATCACCTTCATCGCCCCGATCGGGCAGCTTCTGAAGCGCTCGGTCTACAACCCCGCGTTTTCCGACAACATGCCCAACATCGTGGCATGGTTTGCGGAAAACCCCGCCGGGACCGAGCCGGACGAAGAGGCCTTCGCGGCCCTGGTGGCCGATCTGCGCCAGGCCCGCGAGAACAAGACCATCGGCATCGTCGGCACCCGCATCAACTATGATCTGCCGGGGTCCCGCTCGCTGTTCACCAAGACCGCCCGCAAGGCCAGGAAACTGGAGCCGCCCTACCGCGAAGCGCTGCTGAAGATCGACGAGGACTGGGGCGATCCGATGCTCTGGCAGGTGATGCGCGGCGCGTCCTCGGCCTACACCATCAATTTCTACCTCGCCGCGCTCGACCTCACCCGCGACGCCGAGGGCAAGATCGTTCCGGTGGACGAGAACCGCCGCGTCTACGTCACGCTGTTCAAGCGCACGCTGGTGCTGTCGGTGGTGATCACCGCGCTCACCCTGGTGCTGGGCTTCCCGATCGCCCATCTGCTGGCCACCCTGCCGCTGCGCTACTCGAACCTGCTGATGATCTTCGTGCTGCTTCCCTTCTGGACATCGCTGCTGGTGCGCACCACCAGCTGGATCGTGCTGCTGCAAAGCCAGGGGGTGATCAACGATCTGCTGGTGGCGCTGGGCATCATCGACGACGACGGGCGCATCCAGATGATCTACAACCAGATCGGCACCGTGGTGGCGATGACCCACATCCTTCTGCCCTTCATGGTGCTGCCGCTCTATTCGGTGATGCGGCCGATCGATCCCTCCTACGTGCGCGCGGCGCGCTCGCTGGGGGCCACCAGCTGGACAGCCTTCCGCCGCATCTACCTGCCGCAGACGATACCGGGCATCGGCGCCGGCGCGCTGCTCGTCTTCATCCTTGCGGTGGGCTACTACATCACCCCCGCGCTGGTCGGCGGCTCCACCGGGCAGCTGATTTCCAACCTGATCGCCTTCCACATGCAGAAGTCGCTCAACTGGTCGCTGGCGGCGGCGCTGGCGGCGCTTCTGCTGGGCGGCGTGCTGATACTCTACTGGCTCTATGACAAGCTGGTCGGCATCGACAACCTGAAGCTCGGATGAGGATCATGGCGCACCCCCTCTTCACCTTGCCCGAAATGCTCCTGCCGGAGGCACCCGCCCCGGCCACGAGCACGCCGCGGAGGTAACGCGATGGCCCTGCCCAAGCACGCCTCGCCGCTGGAGCGCATCTGGCACTACACCTATCTGGTGATCTGCGGTCTGATCTTCCTCTTCCTGATCGCGCCGATCCTGGTGATCATCCC
>WFPZ01000211.1 GCA_015487335.1 Paracoccaceae bacterium | reverse complement strand
TCCAGACATAGCGCGCGTCCATCGTCAGGTTGTAGCCGGTGGTGCCGGCGCAGATCACCACCATGCCGCCCTTCTTCACCACGAAGGTGGAGATGGGGAAGGTGGCCTCGCCGGGGTGTTCGAAGACCATGTCCACGTTCACGCCCTTGCCGGTGATCTCCCAGATCGCCTTGCCGAACTTGCGCGCCTCGGCGAACCATTCCCTGTACTCGGGTGTGTTCACCTTGGGCAGCTGGCCCCAGCAGTTGAAATCCTTGCGGTTGATCACCCCCTTGGCGCCGAGGTTCATCACGAATTCGCGCTTGTCCTCGTCGGAGATCACCCCGATGGCGTTGGCGCCCGCGGTGTTGATCAGCTGGATCGCGAAGGAGCCCAGCCCCCCCGAAGCGCCCCACACCAGCACGTTCTGCCCCGGCTTGAGCTCATGCGGGTGATGACCGAAGAGCATCCGGTAGGCGGTGGCCAGCGTCAGCGTGTAGCAGGCCGATTCCTCCCATGTCAGGTGGCGCGGCCGCTCCATCAGCTGCTGGGCCTGAACCCGGGTGAACTGGGCGAAAGAGCCGTCGGGCGTCTCGTATCCCCAGATGCGCTGGCTGGGCGAGAACATCGGATCGCCGCCGTTGCACTCCTCGTCGTCGCCGTCATCCTGGTTGCAGTGGATGACCACCTCGTCGCCCACCTTCCAGCGCGTCACCTTGTCACCCACCGCCCAGACGATGCCCGCGGCATCCGAACCGGCGATGTGATACTCGGCCTTGTGGATGTCGAAGGGGCTGATCGGAATGCCCAGGCCCGCCCAGACGCCGTTGTAGTTGACCCCGGCGGCCATCACCAGAACCAGCACTTCGTGGCTGTCGATCTCGGGCACATCGACCACTTCCACCTGCATGGACTTGTCCGGCTCGCCATGGCGTTCGCGCCGGATCGTCCAAGCGTACATCTTTCTGGGCACGTAGCCCATCGGCGGGATTTCCCCCAATTCATACAGATCCTTCTGCGGCGCCTCGTAGCCCGCCATCACGGATTCGGTATCAAGTGCCATCACGCTCTCCGCTTTCCACTCTTGCCGCGGCGCAGAATCGGCCGGGCTTTCCCGTGGAATAGAAGCGGGATGGTAATTATGCAACCCGATACTGCGTGATTTTGAAATTTTATGACCTCGCAATTGCAGAAAGTCCCGCTCAGGCTCCTGTCTTGCCCATCAGAAGGTGTGAAATGGAATTGGCATAATATTCCACCAGCGGCCGCTCGGCTTCGTTCACCACAAGGCCCCGGGGCGTCTGGGAAAGCACCCGCCGCACCAGCAGATGGTTGACGGCCAGATCGACCTCGCGCGCCAGCTCGCCGTTCATCAGCTCCACATGGGCGCCCGCGGCCTGCATCCGGTGCACCGCCCGCTCGGCTTCGGCGTGCAGCGCCTCGCGGCTCATCGGGCCCTCGGCCTGCAGCAGGCAGGCCGCCACCAGCGGCACCGGCAGCACCGGAACGATCGCCCGGATTCTCCGCATCAGCTCTTCGGCCACGTCCTCGGCCGGCGCGGCACGCTTCCGGGCAAGGAACTCCGCCAACGACACCGGCGCGCCGAAACTCACCGCCGCATGGCCGAACCGCAGGAACCGCCCCGTCAACCTCTGCCAGAAATGCTGCACCACATAGCGGACTGCCGTGCGCCAGCGCAGGCGGAACTTGCGCTTGCCGGATTCGCCCGCCGCCACCAGCACCCGGTCTTCCAGCACCCGGTCGTAGTTGAGCGCCACCGGCACGAACACGATGTCGCGGCTGCGGCCGGGCTCGTAGGCCGAGATCATGTAGCTGAGTATCCCCAGCTTCGGCGCGCCCACCCGGCCGTCAAGGCTCAGCCCGCCTTCGGGAAACACCGCCTGCGCCACCCCGCCCGCGGTGGCCATCTGGACATAGCGGGCCAGCACCCGGCGGTAGAGCCTGTTGCGCGACCGCCGGCGGATGAAATAGGCCCCCATCGCCTTGATCAGCCTCGACAGCGGCCACACCCGGGCCCATTCGCCCACCGCATAGGCCAGGGCCGAGCGGTCCGCGGCCAGGTAGGTGACCAGAACGTAATCCATGTTCGAGCGGTGATTGATCACGAAGACCACCGTCGCGTCGGGGGGGATGGAATGAATCGCCTCCCTGTCGACATGGCCCAGCCGCACCCGGTAGAGCCCGCGGCTCAGCCACCGGGCCAGACGGATGGCAATGCCGAAATAGGCGGTGGCGCTGAAGGAGGGCACGATCTCGCGCGCATAGCGCCGCGCCTGCTGAAAGGCCACGTCCTCGCGCAGCCCGTTCTTGCGGGCGTGCTCGGCCACCGCCTCTATCACTTTCGGGTCGTAGATCAGACGCTGGATCATGTCGTGGCGATGCAGAAGCTTGAACGGCTCGATCTTGTGCGCCAGCCGCTCGTTGAGCCGTGCCACCACCTTTTCCATGCGTCGGCGGAAGAACCAGCGCACCGAAGGAAACAGAAAATGCGAGGCGAATGTCACCGCCGCGAAGGCAAGAATCAGCGCCAGAAGCCAGAGGGGCATTTCCACGGTCCGAAACATCGCGCGACCCTCTCACCATTTTGTCCCGCGGTAAACATCCATGCGCCCATGCCGCGATGCAGCGAATTGACAAGGTCACGAAATTCCGCAACAACGCCCGCAAGTGAAACAAAATTACCGGCTCGATTCCGAGAGGATCCATGACCGACACCCCGAAAGACCGCCCCTGGCTGTTTCGTACCTATGCCGGCCATTCCACGGCCCAGGCCTCCAACGCGCTTTACCGCAGCAACCTCGAAAAGGGGCAGACGGGGCTTTCGGTGGCCTTCGACCTGCCTACCCAGACGGGCTATGACAGCGATCATCCGCTGGCCCGCGGCGAGGTGGGCAAGGTGGGCGTGCCGGTGTGCCATCTGGGCGACATGCGCACGCTGT
>WFPZ01000210.1 GCA_015487335.1 Paracoccaceae bacterium | reverse complement strand
TGAAAGCGCAGCTCGGGCTTCTTGCCCATCAGCCGCTCCACCAGTCTGGCCGTCTCGCCGGGCTCGTCCTCGTCGATGGTCACCCGGATCAGCTTGCGGGTTTGAGGGTTCATGGTGGTTTCCTTCAGGTCCTTGGCGTCCATCTCGCCCAGGCCCTTGAAGCGGCTGACCTCGATCCTGCCCCTCCCGCCCAGGCCGCGCTGCAGCCACGCCTCGCGCTCGGCATCGTCGAGGGCATAGACGCGCCTTGCCCCCTGGGTCAGGCGGTAGAGCGGCGGGCAGGCCAGGTACAGGTGGCCTGCGTCGATCAGCGGGCGCATCTGGGTGAAGAAGAAGGTCATCAGCAGGCTGGCGATATGGGCCCCGTCCACATCGGCATCGGTCATGATGATGATCTTGTCGTAGCGCAGATCGTCGAGGTTGAACCTCGTGCCCATGCCCACGCCCAGCGCCTGGCACAGATCGTTGATCTCGGCGTTGGAGCCCAGCTTGGACGAGGCTGCCCCCAGCACGTTGAGAATCTTGCCCCTGAGCGGCAGGAGCGCCTGGGTACGCCGGTCCCGCGCCATCTTGGCCGAGCCGCCGGCGCTGTCTCCCTCGACGATGAACAGTTCGGTGCCCTCGCGCGAGCGCGCCGTGCAGTCCACCAGCTTGCCCGGCAGGCGCAGCTTCCGGGTGGCGGACTTGCGCGCGGTTTCCTTCTCGGCGCGCCTGCGCAGGCGCTCCTCGGCCCGCAGCACCAGGAAATCGAGGATCGCGCCCGCGCTCCTGGTATCCGCCGCCAGCCAGTTGTCGAAGTGGTCGCGCACCGAGTTCTCCACCATCTTCTGGGCGCTTTCGGTGGACAGGCGGTCCTTGGTCTGGCCCACGAAGGCCGGGTCGCGGATGAACACGGAAATCAGCGCGCATCCCCCGGCGATCAGGTCTTCGCGGGTAATCTGGCCCGCCTTGCGGTTGCCGGCCAGCTCGCCATAGGCGCGGATGCCCTTGAGGATCGCCGCCCAGAAGCCGGCCTCGTGGGTGCCGCCCTCGGGGGTGGGCACGGTATTGCAGTAGGAGTGGATGAAGCCGTCGCGCGCGGGCGTCCAGTTGATCGCCCATTCCACGAAGCCCGGCTCGCCGAATTTCTCCTGAAACTCCACCCTGCCGGCGAAGGGGCGCTCGGCATAGGTGGCGGCCCCGCCCAGGGTTTCGCTCAGGTAGTCCGACAGCCCGCCGGGGAAGTGGAAGACCGCCTCGCGCGGGGTTTCGCCGTCATCGAGGGCGGATTTCCAGCGGATCTCGACACCCGAGAACAGATAGGCCTTGGAGCGCGCCATCTTCATCAGCCGCCCCGGCCTGAACTTCAGCTGCCCGAAGATTTCCGGATCGGGGTGGAAGGTGACGGTGGTGCCGCGGCGGTTGGGGGCGGGGCCCACCTTCTGCAACGGCCCGGTGGGAATCCCGCGCGAGAATTCCTGGGCGAACAGCTCGCGGTTTCGCGCGACTTCCACCCGCAGCCGGTCGGAAAGCGCGTTGACCACCGACACCCCCACCCCGTGCAGCCCGCCCGAGGTCTGGTAGGCCTTGCCGGAGAACTTGCCGCCCGCGTGCAGGGTGCACAGGATCACCTCCAGCGCGCTCTTGTCGGGAAACTTGGGGTGCGGATCCACCGGAATGCCGCGCCCGTTGTCGCGGATGGTGACCGAGTGATCGGCGTGCAGTTCCACCTCGATGCGGCTGGCATGCCCCGCCACCGCCTCGTCCATCGCGTTGTCGAGCACCTCGGCCACCAGATGGTGCAGCGCCCGCTCGTCGGTGCCACCGATATACATGCCCGGCCGCTTGCGCACCGGTTCCAGCCCCTCGAGCACCTCGATGGAGTGGGCATCATAGCGCTGCGGGTCGGATGCGGCGAGAAGATCGTCGGCCATGGTCTGCTCTGGTATTGTCGGTTTGCGCCATTGTGGCAGGTGGCCGTGGCGGGGGCAATGGGGATCGGCGGGCGTTTCATCGCGCCACTCGCCCCGCCGCCCCCTTTGACCGGGGTCAAGGCGTTTCCGCCCGTTCCGGTGTATCCTCTTCGGGACAGGAGGATCCCATGAATGCAGAACGCGGCGGTGCACCGGTACCGGAAGAGGCGGTGCAGGAGGGGGCTTCTGCACGCCCAACGAATATCTCGAATTCATGCGCCAGACCCCCGAGCTCGAGCGGATGTTCGTCCGTTCCGGCATCCGGCTTTGCAAGTACTGGTTCTCGGTCACCCGCGACGAGCAGAAACGCCGCTTCGCTGCGCGCGAGACCGACCCGCCAAGCGCTGGAAGCTCAGCCCCATAGACCGCGCCTCGCTGGGCAGGTGGGACGACTGCACCGAGGCCAAGGAGGCGATGTTCTTCTATACCGACACCGCCGATGCGCCCTGGACGATCATCAAGTCCGACGACAAGAAGCGCGCCCGGCTCAATGCCATGCGCCATTTCCTCGACAGCCTCGACTACCCGGGAAAGGACGCCGAGGCGGTTGGCCAGCCCGATCCGCTGATCGTCGGGCGTGCCGCCCATGTGGTGCACCGCGCCGATCACATCCTCGGCGCCTCGCTCCACCCCGACATGCGCCACGGCAAGGGCTGAGCCAGCGCGCGTGGGCCGATCCACCGCGCCAGGGCGGCCCTTCATCTTGCCGGAAATACTCCGGGGGCAGCGCCCCCGGGCGCTCGGCAGGGGCGGGCCGGCTTGCCCGGCCCGCCAAAAGCCCCTAAGCGGGACGGATGGCAAGGCCGCTGAGCATAGCGCAACATGCGCGCGCCACCCTGGCGCTGGGGCTGCCGCTGGTGGGCAGCCTGCTGGCGCAATCCGCCATCCAGGTGACCGACACGGTCATGCTGGGCTGGTACGGGGTGGCCGAACTGGCGGCGGTGGTGCTGGCGGGTTCGTTCTGGTTCACGCTGTTCATCATGGGCTCGGGCTTTGCCATGGGGCTGATGGGGCTGGTGGCCTCGGCCGCGGCGCGTGACGATGATGCCGAGGTGCGCCGCACCACCCGCATGGCGCTGTGGCTCTCGGCGCTGTTCGCGGCGCTGGCGATGCCGCTGATCCTCGGCGCCGAGCCGGTGCTGCTGGCGGCAGGCCAGGCGCAGGCGGTGGCGGCCCTTGCCGACGATTACCTGCAGATCGCGGGCTGGGGCATCTTTCCCGCCCTGGGGGTGATGGTGCTGAAAAGCTACCTGGCGGCGCTCGAGCGTACCCAGTTCGTGCTCTGGGCTACCGTTGCGGCGGTGCCGGTCAATGCGCTGGTCAATTATGCGCTGATCTTCGGCAACTGGGGCGCACCCGAGATGGGGGTGCGCGGGGCGGCGCTGGCCTCGCTCACGGTGCATGGCTTCACCTTCGCGCTGCTGTGCCTTCATGCCGCCCGCGCCACGGCGCAATACGCCCTGTTCGCCCGGCTCTGGCGGCCCGATTGGGGCGGATTCGCCCGGGTGTTCCGGATCGGCTGGCCGATCGGGCTGACCAATCTCGCCGAGGTGGGGCTGTTTTCCGCCGCCGCGGTGATGATGGGCCGGCTGGGGACCTACCCGCTGGCCGCCCATGGAATCGCGATCCAGATCGCCTCGCTGACGTTTCTGGTTCATGTCGGCCTGTCCAACGCCGCCACGGTGCGCGCCGGCCGCGCCTTCGGCCGCGGCGACGAGGCCGGGCTGCGCCGCGGCGCGCTGGTCGCCCTGGGCATCAGCGCCACGCTGGCGCTGGCGGCGGCGGCGGTGTTCTACGCCTTTCCCGAAGAGCTGGCCGGGCTGTTCCTCGATCCGGCCGATCCGGCCCGCCCGCAGGTGATCCCGATCGCCGCGCGGCTTCTCATGTTTGCCGCCCTTTTCCAGCTGGCCGACGCGGCCCAGGTGATGGCGCTGGGCCTGCTGCGCGGGGTGCAGGACACCCGCGTGCCCATGTGGATGGCCGCCTTCAGCTACTGGGGCATCGCCATTCCCG
>WFPZ01000209.1 GCA_015487335.1 Paracoccaceae bacterium | reverse complement strand
GGTAATGGTCATCAGTGCGGAACCCCTCATCTACGGCCTGATCTTCATCTCGGTCCTGGTGATCGTCGAAGGCGTCTACCTGACGGTCTTCGGCAAGTCGATCAGCCTGAATTCCCGCGTCAACCGCCGGCTGGAGATGCTCGAGAAGGGCATCGGGCGCGAAAAGGTGCTGGAACAGCTCCGCAAGGAGATGAGCCAGCACATGAAGTCGCAGTCCATTCCGCTCTACTCCATCCTCGCCGACAAGGCGCAGAAGGCCAACATCGCCTTCACGCCCAGCCAGCTTGTCATGATGATGGGGGTCCTGGGGGTGATTGCCTTCGTCGGCCTGACCATCGGAACCGAGGCCTCGCTGCCCGTCCGCGCGGCGATCGCGGTGATGATGGGCATTGGCGGCGTCTATGTGTGGATCAACAACAAGGCCAAGAAGCGCCTCGCCCTGATCGAGGAACAGCTGCCCGACGCGGTGGAGCTGATGGTGCGCAGCCTGCGCGTGGGGCACCCCTTTTCGTCTGCGCTGAGCATCGTCGCCAAGGAGGTCCCCGATCCGCTGGCCACGGAAATGGGGGTCATTTCGGACGAGGCCGCCTATGGCCGCGACGTGGGCGAAGCGCTCAAGGCCATGGCCGAACGGCTGGACATGCAGGATCTGCGCTTTCTCGCGGTGGCGGTCAGCATCCAGCAGACCTCGGGCGGCAACCTCGCCGAGATCCTCGACGGCCTGGCCAAGGTGATCCGGGCGCGCTTCAAGCTGTTTCGCCGGGTCAAGGCCATCACCGCCGAGGCGAAATGGTCCGGGATGTTCCTGTCCTTCTTCCCGGTCGTCGCGCTGGTCGGCATCAACGTGATCCAGCCGAACTACTACGACGATGTGAAGGAAACCGCTGTCTTCATCCCCGCGGCACTGGTCGTGGCCGGCTTTCTGGTGGCCAACGTGTTCGTCATGCGCGCACTTGTGAACATCAAGGTATGAGGGGCACAACATGCTGGAAACGCTTCGAAATTACATACAGGAACAGATCGACCAGCTGGGCCCCTTCGCCCCGATCCTCGGGCTTGGCCTGCTGGGGCTGTTCCTGGTTCTGCTCACCTTGCCGTTTCTGCTTGGCAAACGCGCAGACCCGCTCGACAAGCTGCGGGAAACCTCCCGCAAGGCAATGCTCGATCAGCCAGAGGCAAAGCAGCTCAGAACCACCTCCAAGAACGACAAGCTGGAAAAATACGCCGATTTCCTGGAGCCCAAGAACCAGGAGGAATACTCGGCCGTCCGTCTGAAGCTGCTGCAGGCGGGCTACCGCTCCAAGAATGCGGTGCGCACCTATCACTTCGCCCAGTTCGCCCTCGGGATCGGCCTGCTGCTGGTGGGCATCCTGCTGGCCGTCATACAGAACGCCACCGGCGAGCCCAGCACCCAGAAGCTGATGATCACCGCGCTCGGGCCCGGTGTGGTGGGCTACATGCTGCCGAAATACTGGGTAACCAAGCGCCAGCAGAAGCGGCAGGAGGAAATCGTCAACGGCTTTCCCGATTCGCTCGACATGATGCTGGTCTGCGTCGAGGCCGGCCAGTCGCTGGACCAGTCGATCAACCGGGTAGCCAGGGAAATCCGTGCCGGCTACCCCGCCCTGGCCGACGAATACGAGATCGTCGCCCACGAGATGAAGGCCGGCAAGGACCGGGTGCAGGTGCTGCGCGACATGGCCGAGCGCGCCGGCGTGCCAGACGTCTCCAGCTTCGTGACGGTCCTCATCCAGTCTGCCTCCTTCGGCACTTCCATCGCCGAAGCGCTGCGGGTCTATGCCTCGGAGATGCGCGACAAAAGGGTCATGCGGGCGGAAGAGAAGGCAAATACCTTGCCGACAAAGATGACGCTCGCCACTATGATGCTGACCGTGCCGCCGCTTCTGATCATCCTGATCGGGCCGTCGGTCTATGAAATCTACGTAACCCTGAAGAACGCGAACTTCTGATCAGATGCGAAAGAAATGGGTGGGTCTGGGGCTGGCCTTCGGGCTGCTGGCCGCTTGCGAAACCGCAGGCGGCCTGCGTTCATTGCCCGACGGCCCCTATGCCCCCTACGGGGTGAACACCAAAGAGCAATCGGTCGACGGGCTGCTGGTGGGGCACCGTCTGATGGCGGCGGGCGAATACGAGCAGGCTCTCAAGGCCTACCTGCGCGCCGCCGCCGAACAGGGCCTGACGGCGGATGTGCTTTCCGCGCTCGGCTCGGCCAACCTCAAGCTGGGCCGCCTGGGCCAGGCCGAGAAGCTGCTCCGGCAGGCGGTCAAGGCCGATGAAACCTTCCCTCCCGCCTGGAACAACCTCGGCGTGGTGCTGATGGAACAGGGCCGCTACGCCGAGGCGGCGCGCGTCTTCCAGACCGCCTTCGCGCTGGACAGTGGCGAAAGTGCCGAAATTCGCGAGAATTTGCTGCTCGCACTCGAAAAACTCGAAGATCCGGCCTATGATGACCCCGAAAAATACAGTTTCGCACTGGTGCGGCGCGGGCGGGGAGAATACCTGCTTCTGTCCACACCGGAATAGGCGGATCGAGCAGCAGAGGACGCAGGCAAATGCGCCAACCGGTTTTCGTAACGTTGTGCCTCGGCGCGGCAGTCGCCCTTTCGGCCTGTGAAAAGACCACCAGCGCAGATGTGGAACAGGCGATCCGGGGCGTGAACGTCATCGATGAAAGCAACCTCAACGACATCATGCTGACGGCGGCGGACCCCGAAGAGGCCGTCGCCTACTTCCGGCGGACGCTTTCGGAGAACCCCGACCGGATCGACCTGATGCGGGGCCTGGGCCTGTCGCTCGTCCGCGCCGGCAAGCCGGCCGAGGCGGCGGCAATCTGGGCCCGTGTCGTCACCATGGACGAGGCCACCAACGAGGATCGCGTCAATTACGCCGACGCGCTGATCCGCAAGGGAGACTGGGACGCCGCCGAGACGGTGCTCGATGCCGTCCCGCCGACCTACGAAACCTACAAGCGCTACCGGCTCGAGGCGATGATCGCCGACAGCAACGAAGAGTGGAAAAAGGCCGACAGTTTCTACGAGGTCGCCGTGGGGCTGACCACCACGCCCTCCGCGGTGCTCAACAACTGGGGCTACTCCAAGCTGACGCGCGGCGACTATGCCGAGGCCGAAAAGCTGTTTGCCGAGGCGCTCAGATATGACAGCGACCTGTTCACCGCCAAGAACAACATGGTTCTGGCCCGCGCCGCCCAGCGCAACTACACCCTGCCGCTGGTGCCCATGAGCCAGGTCGAACGGGCGCAGCTTCTGCACACCCTGGCGCTGGCCGCCATCAAGCAGGGCGACGTGGCCATCGGCCGCGGCC
The DNA here is from genome assembly GCA_015487335.1 of Paracoccaceae bacterium. Lineage (GTDB taxonomy): Bacteria > Pseudomonadota > Alphaproteobacteria > Rhodobacterales > Rhodobacteraceae > S012-89. Next base: position 5,483 of record WFPZ01000209.1, on the reverse strand, counting down.
TGCTGCAGGAAGCAATAGACACGCATCCGCAGTATTTCGAGGCCGCCGTACGCACGCTGCGGGCCCTTGAAGACGACGTGATCAACTGACCATGGCCATCACGTCCTTGTCCGCATGGTGGTTCCTGCCTTTCGTGCTGCCCATATGCATCTGGGTGGCCTGGAGCGACATGAAGTTCATGAAGATCCCCAACAAGGCGGTGGCCGCCCTGATGGTGGTTTTCGTGACCGTCGGCCTGGCGGCCCTGCCGCTGGCCGAATACCCGTGGCGGGCGCTTCATTTCGTGGTGGTCCTGGCCATCGGTTTTGCGATGAACATGGCCGGGGCGCTGGGCGCGGGCGATGCCAAGTTCGCCGCCGCCGCCGCCCCCTTCGTGGCCTTGGGCGACCTGCAGCTGATGCTTTACCTCTTTTCCGCCGTCCTGCTGGCGGCGGTCGCCACACACCGGATATTCAGGCGCATCCCGGCGGTGCGTGCCGCCACCCCCGACTGGGCCTCCTGGACGCACAGAAAATTTCCCATGGGGCTGGCGCTGGGGGCCTCACTGGCCTTCTACCTGATCGCCGGCGCCATCTACGGCGCGTGACGGGGCGGCGGGCTCGTACAGGATATAGAACGGCGTGCGCCGGATCTCGGTGAACGCCAGCCCGGCGTCCTGGATGTTCTTCAATATGATGTCCCGGGTCTTGGGGATGATCGGGCACAGGGGAACCAGCAGATAATCGGCACTGTCAAGGCCGGGCAGCCCGCCGTAGTACCACGGGGCCCCGCCCACCAGCGGCTCGAAGGCGCCGAACAGCCACTCGCTGGAGAGCAGGTCAGCGGCGAACACCCTCCTGCCCTGCGCCAGGCCGGCGCGCTCCAGATCCTTCACCGTCAGGTCGAACCACGCCGCCATGCCGTTTGTCAGCGTGCAGTCGGGCAGCGTTTCGCCGTTGAATACGGTAGGCGGGTCGCGCTCGGCAAGCTTCTCGTAATCTGCGCGCCCCGGCATGTCGCCGGGCAAGGGCATCGTCGCATCCAGCTGCACGATCCGCATGTTCGCGGCGAACAGGTCCGCCGTGCGCGGATTTCCGGGCACAAGCGGCGAATAATCGGCAATGTCGGTATTGAGGTGGCGAAACGGGCTGTAGGCCAGGTTGAAGAAGGAGGGCGCGGCAAAGGCCAGGGCCACGGCCGCGTTCACCTTCAGAGCGGTGCGCATGTCCCAACCCAGCCCGTTGCGGATTTCCAGCCGCGGCAGAAAGGCCATCAGCAGCACGCCCAGCAGCATCAGCCACTGCGGATCATTGCCGTAGTTCTGGTAGGTGACATAGAAGAACCCTGGCGTCAGCAGCAGCAGCACAAGCCCGCCCACCGCCTCGCCCGACTGGCGCAGCAGGATGACGCCGGCAATCAGCGTCAGGCTGGCGCCCAGATAGGCCGGAGCACCGAGCACCGCGCCGAAGGGCTCTCCGGGGTTGGGACGAATGTCCGAGGCGGCCACCGCCAGGAGGTCCCTCAGATAGGCCGTCCAGTATTCGAACCCCGCCAGCAGGGAGACGAGGAGCGCCACCGAAAGCCCCGCCGCCAGGGCCCAGAAGATTGCACGAAAAGAGCCGCGCAGCGCCATGGCCACCACCACCGGCACCAGGAAGGCGGCGAAATATGTCATTTTCATGAGCGCCAGCGCCGCCATCGCCAGCCCGATGATCACCCCGTCGGCAAACGGATGCGCCCGGCCGCGCGCCGGCACCACGGCCAGGGTGATGGCCACGAAGGCCGCGGCCCAGGACCAGCGGTTGTAGCTCATGGAAATGGAGACGCTGCGCTGCGCCTCGCCGGGAACCAGCGCAGTGATCAGGACCAGCACGAACAGCCCGAACAGGTAAGCCGCAAAACCGCGCAACCGGCTGAAGGCGACCCACCAGACGGCGGGAAGAAATACAAGTGCGACAAGGCCCTGGCCCAGGAATACCGACTTGCCCACCGGGAAGCCCAGCTTCACGAACAGGGCGATCGGGGCAAAGGCAAGCGCCCCGACCGGGGTCATGAAATCGAGGTGCGGCCACTGACCCTCGGCCATGCGCATCACGATGTCCAGCATGTGCAGCGTATCGCCCTCGTGCTTGCCGACGTAGAACCCGCCCTTCAGCAGCGCCGCACCACACATTGCGACGACCACCGCCACAAAAAAGCCAAACAAAACTGCTGGATTCGGTCTGCTCATGCCTGCCCCCGTCTTTCTTCGTCGAAAGATACAGGGAGGGGATGAGCGATGCAAAATCCTTTCGCCCCGCGGACGCACCGCGCGGGCGCGCCGGACACGGAACAGACAGAGGTGACTGAATGAACATGCAGGTTTCGTCGGTAATGGCCCCTCCGAGCCCTCGCAGCCTGGAGGAGACCGGCCTTTCCACGGTGCTCATGCGCGACATACTGCTCAAGACGATGTTCAGGCAGAATCTCAGCCAGGTCAGCTCTCTGGCACGCGCGCTCTGCCTTCCCGTCAACGTCACCCAGGAGCTCGTCGATCTGGCCCGCAGTCAACGGCTGGTGGAGGCCACCGGCACGCTGCATGCCAATTCCGGCAGCGAGATGGGCTATCAGCTGTCGGATGCGGGCAAGGCGCGCGCCCTCGATGCGCTGTCGCAGTCGGAATACTACGGCGCCATGCCGGTGCCGATGGAAGAGTATGCAAGGCAGGTCAAGCGCCAGTCCATCCGCAACATCCAGATCACCCGCGATCAGCTGACTGCCGCCATGGGCGGCCTGATCCTGCCCGACGAGCTGCTCGATCATCTCGGCCCGGCGGTCTCGGCGGGGCGTTCCATCCTGATGTACGGCCCCCCCGGCAACGGGAAATCGTCCATCTCCAACGGCATTCGCGATGCCCTGGGCGACAACATCTTCATCCCCCGCGCGATCGAGTATTCCGGCCAGGTGATCACCGTATTCGACCCGGTCGTGCACACGGTGGCCGAAGAGCCGGAGGACAACCCCAACTCGCTGCGCCGCACCTCCAACCGCTACGACCGGCGCTACGTGCTGTGCAGGCGCCCCTCGGTCATCACCGGGGGCGAGCTCACGCTCGACATGCTCGATCTGGTCTACAATCCCACCTCGCGCACCTACCAGGCGCCGCTGCAGCTGAAGTCCACCGGCGGGGTGTTCATCGTCGATGACCTCGGCCGCCAGGCGGAACCGCCGCAGGCACTGATCAACCGCTGGATCGTGCCGCTGGAAGAGGGAAAGGACATCCTCGCCCTGCAGTCGGGCGAAAAGTTCGAGGTGCCCTTCGACACTCTGGTGATCTTCTCCACCAACTTCCACCCAAACGAGATATTCGACGGGGCCGCGCTGAGGCGGATCTTCTTCAAGATCAAGATCGACGGGCCGAACCAGGAAGATTTCCTCAAGATCTTCGCCATGGTCGCCCGCAAGAAGAAGATGGCCCTGGACGAACAGACGATGCTTTACCTGATGAAGGAAAAATACCCGACCATCGGCAACGTCTATGCCAATTACCAGCCGGTCTTCCTGATCGACCAGATGATCTCGATCTGCGATTTCGAGGGCATCCCCCGCCAGATGACGCCCGAGTTGCTGGACCGCGCCTGGGCCAATCTTTTCGTCCGGGACGAAACCATCCAGCGGTAGGGCGCAAGGGCAGCCTCAGGCGGTCAGCCCCTCGGGCTCGGGCAGGCCGTTGGCGCGGCAACAGGCGGTGAGCGTGTTGGCCAGCAGGCAGGCGATGGTCATCGGCCCCACGCCTCCCGGCACCGGAGTGATGGCCCCGGCCACCTGCGCGGCGCTGTCGAAATGGACGTCCCCCACCAGCCGCGTCTTGCCCTCGCCCCTTTCGGGGGCGGGGATGCGGTTGATGCCCACGTCGATCACCGTGGCGCCGGGCTTGATCCACTCACCGGTGATCATCTCGGGCCGTCCCACCGCCGCCACCAGGATATCTGCGCGCCGGCAAACGTCTTCGATGTTGCGGGTCCGGCTGTGGGCGATCGTCACCGTGCAGCTGTCGCGCAGCAGAAGCTGCGCCATCGGTTTGCCGACGATATTGGAGCGCCCCACCACCACCGCATCCAGCCCCGACAGGCTGCCATGGCGGTCGCGCAGCATCATCAGACAGCCCAGAGGGGTGCAGGGCACCATCGCCTTCTGCCCGGTCGCCAGCAGGCCGACATTTGATATGTGAAACCCGTCCACATCCTTCGCCGGGTCGATCCGGTTTATGACGCTCGATTCGTCCATGTGGTCGGGCAAGGGAAGCTGCACCAGAATACCGTGCACCGCCGGGTCGGCGTTGAGATCGTCCAGAAGCGCCAGCAGCGCCGCCTCTTCCGCCTCGGCGGGCAGCCTGTGCTCGAAGGAGTTCATGCCCACCTCGACGGTCATCTTCCCCTTCGAGCGCACATAGACCTGGCTGGCCGGATCCTCGCCCACCAGCACCACCGCCAGCCCCGGCGTGATGCCATGCTCTGCCTTCAGACGCGCCACCTGGGCCGCCACCTTCCTTCGCACCTCTCCCGCAAAGGCCTTTCCGTCGATGATCTCAGCGCTCATGACACCCTTTTCCTCAGTTCACGGCCATTTCGGCCATTGTCAGATCGTCCTGGCGCCCACGCCCCGGCAAGCAGGGTGGCGTCAGCGGCTTCATCAGAACAGGCCCTCGATCTGGCCAGCCTCGTTGAGGCGAATGCCCTCGGCGGCCGGATGGCTGGGCAGGCCCGGCATCGTCATGATCTGGCCGCAGATCACCACCACGAAGCCCGCCCCGGCGCTCAGCCGCACCTCGCGGATCGGCACGCTGTGGCCCACGGGCGCGCCGCGCAGGTTGGGATCGGTGGAAAACGAATACTGCGTCTTGGCCATGCAGATCGGCAGATGACCGTAGCCGGCGCTTTCCCACTGGCGAAGCTGGTCGCGGATCTTCTTGTCGGCCAGCACCTCGTCGGCGTGGTAGATGCGCTTGGCGATGGTTTCGATCTTCTCGAACAGCGGCAGATCGTCGCGGTAGAGCGGCGCAAACTGGGCCGCCCCGCTGTCGGCGATCTCGGCCACCCGCTCGGCCAGTTCCACCGCGCCCTCCGAGCCCAGCTCCCAGTGGCGGCACAGGAAGGCCTCGGCCCCCTCGGCGGCCGCGCTTTCGCGGATCACCTCGACCTCGGCCTCGGTATCGGTGACAAAATGGTTGACCGCCACCACCACCGGCACGCCGAAGGATTTCAGGTTCGAGATGTGGCGCGAGAGGTTCGGGCAGCCCTCGGCCACGGCGGCCACGTTTTCCTCGTCGAGGTCGGCCTTCGCCACCCCGCCGTTCATCTTCATGGCCCGGACGGTGGCCACCAGCACCACCACGTCGGGGGCGATGCCGGCCTTGCGGCACTTGATGTTCATGAATTTCTCGGCCCCCAGATCGGCCCCGAAACCGGCCTCGGTCACCACGTAGTCGGCCAGTTTCAGCGCCGTGGTGGTGGCGGTCACCGAAT
>WFPZ01000208.1 GCA_015487335.1 Paracoccaceae bacterium | reverse complement strand
TGGGCGCTCACCACCAGACAGATCAGCACGATGAACCCGGCCGCCGCCATGCCGCTGGCAGCATAGAGCAGATCAAGCCCCTTGCGCATGAGAAAGCCCCTCCGAAGTCGCGGGCCGGCTCATGCCGGCCCGCGGCCTGCTGCCTAGTTGCCCTGGTAGGCGGCGACGATCCGCTTCGCCGCATCCGAGGCACTGGCCAGAGTGTCCTCCAGCATCTTCGCGCCGATCTCGCGCAGGCCGGCCATCAGCTCGTCGGAGGGTTCGACCACGGTGATGCCGTTCTCGGCGAGGATGCGGGTCTTTTCCTCGGCCTCGGCCTTGCTCATGGCCCAGCCGCGGGCCTCGGCCTCTTCGGCCGCCTTCAGCACGGCGTCCTGAACGGCCGGGTCGAGCCTGTCGAACTCGGCCTTGTTCACCACCACGATGTTCTTGGGCACCCAGGCGTTGATCGGGGTGTAGTAGGAGAGGAAATCCCACGCCTTGGAGCTGACCCCGGTGGAGGGCGAGGTGATCATCGCCTCGACCTGGCCGGTGGCGAAGGCCTGCGGGATGTCGGGGGCCTCGACCTGGGTCGGCGAGGCGCCGGCCAGGGTGGCGAACTGTTCCAGCGCGGCGTTGTAGGCGCGGAACTTCAGCCCGGCCAGATCGCCGACGGACTTGATTTCCTTCTTGGTGTAGAGCCCCTGCGCCGGCCACGGCACCGAGAACAGCGGCATCAGGTTCTGCTTGGCGAGAAGCTCGGTGATCACCGGCTTCTGGGCCGCCCACAGCCGTGCGGCATCGTCATAGCTGGTGGCCAGGAAGGGCAGGGAATCGAGCCCGAAGGCGGCATCCTCGTTGGCCAGCCGAGACAGGAAGAACTCGCCGATCGGCACCTGACGCGAGCGCACCGCATTCTTGATGTCGCCGTGCTTGAACAGCGAGCCGGCCGAATGCACCGTGATGTTCAGCTTGCCGCCGGTGGCCTCCCTCACGTCATCGGCGAACTGGATGATGTTCTGGGTGTGGAAGATCTTGTCCGAATACGGCGTCGGCATGTTCCACTCCTGGGCCTGAGCCCCGGCCGCCACACCCGCGGCAACGATCGCACCCGCGATCAGTCGTAACGTCTTGTTCATGTGTCTGTCTCCCTGGCTGTTTCATTTTCGGCGGCTTCCCGGCGGGCCGGTGGCCGGCGCCGGGAGGTCGCGAGACAGGATCGGGGGAACGGGCCCGAAGCGCAAGGGCAGATGGCCCGAAAAAACGCATGCATCCGCCAAAGACAGGGCGAGGCGGCGAGACCTGCCGTCAGGCCTCTTCCAGCGGCAGCCCGGCGGCGCGCCACTCGGGCAGGCCGTCTTCGAGGCGCCGGGCCGGGATGCCCCTTTCGCGCAGTGCCGCGACGGCCTCGAAGGACAGCACGCAATAGGGCCCGCGGCAGTAGGCGATGACCTCGCGCCCGTCGGCAAGCTCGCCCACGCGCTCTTCCAGCTCGCTGAGAGGGATGTTGATGGCACCGGGCAGATGGCCGGCGGCGAATTCGTCGGGCGGGCGCACGTCGAGCACGGTGACAAGGCCCTCGCGGGTGCGCTCGAGCAGTTCTTCGGGGGTGACGGGCTCCATCGAATCGCGCTCGGAGAAATAGCCGCGCAACACGCGGTCCACCTCGGCGAGGTTGCGCTCGCCCACCTGGAAGAGTGCGCCGAGCAGCGTGGTCACGGACTCGTCGGCAAGGCTGTAGAGCACGAACTTTCCTTGCCGGCGCGATTTCACCAGCCCCGCGCGGCGCAGGTGCTGGAGGTGCTGCGAGGTGTTGGCCACCGTCAGGCCGACGCGCTGGGCCAGCGCCTCGACGCCGCGTTCGCGCTGGCCGAGGTGTTCCAGCATCTCCAGCCGGTGCGGATGGCCGAGCGCGCGCCCGATGGCGGCGAACTCGGAATACAGGGCCTGTTTCGGTCCGGTTGACATGCTGCCCGTCCTGTCAATATAACATTCAAGCGATAAATTGAATGTAGCGGTGCTGCCGCGCGAACGCAAGGACCAAAACGATGACCGAATTCCTGCTTGGCAACGAGCCGACGATCCGGCTGGCGGTATTCCTCGGGATCCTGCTGGCCATGGCATTGTGGGAGGTGGCCGCCCCGCGCAGGCGGCGCGAGATCCCCCGCCTGCTGCGCTGGTCGAACAACCTCGCGGTGGTGGTGATCGACACCCTGCTGGTGCGGCTGGCCTTCCCGGTGGTGGCTGTTGGCCTGGCGCTCACCGCGCAGGAGCGCGGCTGGGGCCTGTTCAACAACATCGAGGTGCCGGGCTGGCTGGCCATTGTGGCCTCGGTGATCATTCTCGACCTGGTGATCTACCTTCAGCACGTGGTGTTTCACGCGGTGCCCGCCCTGTGGCGACTGCACCGGATGCACCACGCGGATCTGGAGTTCGACGTCACCACCGCGCTGCGTTTCCACCCTCTGGAGATCCTGCTGTCCATGGGGATCAAGCTGCTGGCGGTGGCGGCACTTGGTCCCCCGGCCGTGGCGGTGCTGATCTTCGAGGTGATCCTCAACGGCAGCGCGATGTTCAATCACTCCAACATCCGCCTGCCGAAGAAGGTGGACGCGGTGCTGCGCTATTTCATCGTCACCCCCGACATGCACCGGGTGCACCACTCGGTGATCCCGCGCGAGACCAATTCCAACTTCGGGTTCAACCTGCCGTGGTGGGACATGTTGCTGGGCACCTACACCGCCCAGCCTTCGAAGGGGCACGAGGACATGACCATCGGCATCGAGCAGTTCCGCACCCGGCGCGACCTGTGGCTGGACCGGATGCTGATCCAGCCCGCGCTGGGCCCGGCCAGCGGCTATCCGATCAATCGCGAAAAGAACGAGGGCGAGCGGAAATGAAGCGCAATTTTTTCCGCCTTGGCCTGCTGGCCGTTGTCGGTGGCGCGATCCTGTGGGCCGCGCTGAACCGTGACCGGCTTGATCCTGCCGTTCTCGACGCCTGGCTTTCGGGGCTGGGGGTGTGGGCGCCGGTGGCCTATGTGCTGGCCTATGCGGCCGGCACGGTGGCGTTCGCGCCGGGCTCGCTGTTTGCCCTGGCCGGCGGGGCGATGTTCGGGCCGGTCTGGGGGACGCTGCTCAACCTCACCGGGGCCACCATCGGCGCGGGGCTTGCCTTCGTGGTGGCGCGCTACCTTGCCGGCGACTGGGTGGCGCGCAAGGCCGGCGGGCGGCTTGGCCAGCTGGTCAAGGGCGTGGAAGCGGAGGGCTGGCGCTTCGTGGCCTTCGTGCGGCTGGTACCGCTGTTTCCCTTCAACCTGACGAACTATGCCCTGGGCCTGACGCGCATCGGCCTGCTGCCCTACCTGCTGACATCCTTCATCACCATGGCGCCGGGGGCACTGGCCTATACCTGGCTTGGCCATGCCGGGCGCGAGGCGCTGGAGGGCAACGCGGCGGCCATCCGCTACGGCCTGCTGGCGCTGGGGGTGCTGGCGGCGATCGCCTTCGTGCCGCGGCTGGTGAAGCATCTTCGCGGCTCTGGCCGCGAGGGGTGGATCTCGGCCGAAGAACTGGCCGAGCGGCTGTCCGCGGGCGAATCTCTCACCTTGCTGGACGTGCGCAGCGGCGAAGAGTTCACCGGCCCCATGGGGCATATCGAGGGGGCGCTCAACATCCCGGTGGAGGAATTGCCCTCCAGGCTGGACGAGCTGGCCGGGCGAGAGGGGCCGATCGTTGCCATCTGCCGCACCGACCGGCGCTCGGCCGCGGCGCAGAAGCTGCTGAAGGAGGCCGGATTTGCGCCGGTAACGGTGCTGCAGGGGGGCATGACGAAATGGAACGCCCTGAACCGGGCCGCCCCTCGGGCCCGGGCCGCCTGAGCCCGTCCCTCAGGCGGGGCGCTTGCCGCCGATCATGGCGGTGACGGCCTCGGCGGCGTCGCGCACGACGGGGCCGGTCTTCTGCACGATCTCGCGGGAAAAGCGCACCGTGGGGCCGGAGACGGAAATCCCCGCCACGGTTTCGCCGAAGGCGTTGTAGATGGGGGCGGCGACGCAGCGCATGCCGAGGTAGCGCTCTTCGTCGTCCAGCGACCAGCCACGTTCGGCGCAGATCTCGAGGTCGGCGAAAAGCTGTCTGGGCGAGGCAAGAGTGTTGGGGGTGAACTCCGGCATGCCGGTTTTCTGAAGGATGGCCTCCACCTCGCGCCGGGTCATGTTGGCCAGCAACGCCTTGCCGATGCCCGAGGCGTGCATGTGCCCCCGCGTGCCGGGGCGAAAGAAGGCCCGGATCGGGTTGTGGGTTTCCACCTGGCTGACGAAGACCACATAGCCGTTGTCCTCGATGCCGAGGTTGGCCGTCTCGCCGGTATCGAGCATCAGCTTGCGCATCACCTTGCGCGCCGCCTCTATCAGGTTGGTGCGCACCAGGTAGGCGCTGCCGACCCGAAACGCCCCGATGCCGATCGCCCATTCCTGGGTGGTATCGTCGAACTCGACAAAACCGTGGTCCTGCAGGGTGGAAAGGATGCGGTGCGCCGAAGAGGGCGGCATGCCCACGTGCAGGGCCAGCTCGGACAGGGTGCCCGAGTTGATGCGCGCCAGCGCGCCCAGAATCTGCAGCCCCCGGTCGAGCGCCTGCACCTTGGCGGCAGCGCTTTCAGGCCTGGCCAGCCGCGGGCGTCCGCGCTTGCGCTTTTCGGTGGTCTGCTCGTTCAAGGCCCTGTCTCCTGCGCGTTCGGGTGCTGTGCCGATTGTGACATCTGCCATAATGCCGAAATGGAAAAAAATTTCAAAGCCAATCTGGCAGCGCGATCGGAAAATTATTTTTTCTTTTTTCAACGTACCTTGCGGAATAAACATTAAAAACAGAAAACCATTTCAGAAAAATTGAAAAATCTTTGCGGTCCCGTATGATGACGGCACGAAGCAAGCCATGAAGGATTCGCCATGACAGGCCAGAACCCGGTTTTCATTCCGGGCCCCACCAACATCCCCGACCGCATCCGCCACGCGATGAACATGCAGACCATGGACCACCGCGCGCCGGATTTCGTCGATGTGCTGGCTCCGGTTCTGCGGGACCTGAAAAAACTGTTCCGCACCGAGACCGGCGAGATCATCACCTTCCCGTCCAGCGGCACCGGCGGCTGGGAAGCGGCGGTGACCAACACGCTTTCGCCCGGCGACAAGGTGCTGGTGGCGCGCTACGGCATGTTCTCGCACCGCTGGATCGATCTGTGCCAGCGCCAGGGCCTGGACGTGCAGGTGATCGAGTGCGAATGGGGCACCGGCGCCCCGGCCGACCGTTTCGCCGAAGTTCTGGCCGCCGATACCGCCCATGAGATCAAGGCGGTCTTGGTGACCCACAACGAAACCGCCACCGGCGTGTTCTCCGACGTCGGCGCGGTGCGCGCCGCCATGGACGGCGCGGGCCACCCGGCGATGCTGTTCGTCGATTGCGTCAGCTCGCTGGCCTCGATGGACTTCAGGATGGACGAGTGGGGCGTGGACATCGCCATCTCGGGCTCGCAGAAGGGGCTGATGCTGACCGCCGGCATGGCGATCCTCGCCGTCAGCCGCAAGGCCATGGCAGCCACCCGGGCGGCGACCTGCCCGCGCTGCTACTTCGATTTCCGCGACATGACCAGGGCCAACGCCGCCGGCGGCTATCCCTACACCCCGCCGCTGCAGCTGATCTTCGGCCTGCGCACCGCCCTCGACATGCTGTTCGAGGAGGGGCTGGACAACGTCTTCGCCCGCCACCAGCGGCTGGCCGAAGGCGTGAGGCAGGCGGTTTCGGCCTGGGGGCTGAAGCTTTGTGCCAGAAGCCCCGAGCTTTATTCCAACTCGGTGAGCGCGATCTACGTGCCTGAAGGTTTCGACTCGGATGCGCTGGTCAACCACGCCTACAACGCCTACGGTGTGTCCTTCGGGATCGGGCTGGGCGAAATGGCCGGCAAGGTGTTCCGCATCGGGCATCTCGGTGCGCTGACCGACGTGATGGTGCTCTCGGGTCTGGCCACGATCGAGATGGCGATGAAGGATCTCGACTACCCGATCGAACTTGGCTCCGGCGTTGCGGCAGCGCAGGAGTACTATCGCAAGACGTCCGCCAATGCGATGTCGGCGGCGGCCTGAGGGAGAGACGATGCAGATACCCACCTTTGACGACGTGCTCGCTGCGCATGAGCGCATCCGCCCCCATGTGCACGAGACTCCGGTGTTCACCTCGAGCACCTTCAACAGGCTCACCGGGGCCGAGCTGTTCTTCAAGTGCGAGAATTTCCAGAAGGCCGGCGTGTTCAAGGCGCGCGGGGCTTCCAACGCGGTGTTCTCGCTTTCCGACGAGCAGGCCGACAAGGGCGTGGCCACCCATTCCTCGGGCAACCATGGATTGTCGCTTTCCTATGCGGCGGGGCGGCGGGGCATTCCCTGCACGGTGGTGATGCCGCGCACCGCGCCCGAGGCCAAGAAGGAGGCCGTGCGCGGCTATGGCGGAACCGTGGTGGAGTGCGAGCCCAGCACCTCCAGCCGCGAGGCGGTCTTTGCCGAGGTGGTGGCCAGCACGGGGGCCGAATTCGTGCATCCCTACAACGACCCGAGGGTGATCGCGGGGCAGGGAACCTGTTCGCGCGAACTGATGGCCCAGGTCGAGGGGCTGGATGCCGTCATCGCGCCCATCGGCGGCGGCGGGATGGTCTCGGGCACCTGCCTGACGCTTTCCAACATCGCGCCCGAAGTGGAAATCTATGCCGCCGAGCCGAAACAGGCCGATGATGCCTACCGGTCCTTCAAGGCCGGCCACATCATCGCCGACGACGCGCCGGTAACGGTGGCCGACGGGCTGAAGGTGCCGCTCAAGGATCTGACCTGGCATTTCGTGTCCAATCACGTCACCGACATCCTGCTGGCCGAAGAGCAGGAGATCATCGATGCCATGTACCTGATCTGGCAGCGCATGAAGATCGTGGTGGAACCTTCCAGTGCCGTGACGCTGGCCACCATTTTCAAGAACAAGGAGCGGTTCGCGGGCAAGCGGGTAGGGGTGATCCTCACCGGCGGCAACGTGGATCTGAAGAAACTGCCCTGGATGTAGGGGCGAGGAGGCAAGATGAACAAGCACAACGATATTGACGTTTACGAAGTAGGCTACAACATCCCCGCCAAGCCGGGCATGGACGCGGCCGATATCCAGACCCCCTGCCTGGTGGTGGAAATGGACGTACTCGAGGAAAACCTCGACAAGATGCAGAAGCACGCCGACGACATGGGCGTGCGCCTGCGGGTGCACGGCAAGATGCACAAGTCCGCCGACATCGCCAAGATGCAGATCGAGCGTGGCGCCTGCGGAATCTGCTGCCAGAAGGTTTCCGAGGCCGAGGCCTTTGCCCGCGAGGGCATCAAGGACATCCTGGTCTCCAACCAGGTGCGCGATCCGGCCAAGATCGACCGCTTGGCACGCCTGCCCAAGCTGGGCGCGCGCACGCTGGTCTGCGTCGATGACATCGACAACGTGGCCGATCTTTCGCAGGCCGCCGTCAGGCACGGCACCGAGATCGAGGTGCTGGTCGAGATCGACTGCGGCGCCGGCCGCTGCGGCGTGACCGAGACCGCCGACGTGGTTGCCATCGCCAAGGCGGTGGACGCGGCCGAAGGGCTGAAGTTCTCCGGCATCCAGGCATACCAGGGCGCCATGCAGCACCTCGACAGGTACGAGGACCGCAAGGCCAAGATCGACATCGCCGTGGCCATGGTGCGCGAGGCGGTGGATGCGCTGAAGGCGGAGGGGCTGGAATGCGACATCGTCGGCGGCGGCGGCACCGGCAGCTACTACTTCGAGGGCACCTCGGGCGTCTACAACGAGCTGCAGTGCGGCTCCTACGCCTTCATGGATGCCGACTACGGCCGCATCCTCGATGAAAACGGCAGGCCGATTTCCGAAACCCAGTTCGCCTCCTCGCTGTTCCTGCTGACCTCGGTCATGAGCCACGCCAAGCCCGACAAGGCGGTGGTCGATGCCGGCCTCAAGGCCCAGTCGGTGGACAGCGGCCTGCCCAAGGTGCATGGGATCGAGGGCGTGGAATACGTCAAGTGCTCGGACGAACACGGCGTGATCGCCGACCCGGAGGGCAAGCTGAAGATCAACCAGAAGATCAAGCTGATCCCCGGCCACTGCGACCCGACCTGCAACGTGCATGACTGGTACGTTCTGGTGCGCGACGGCAAGGTGGAAAACGTCATCCCCGTCACCGCCCGCGGCCTGGCCTACTGAGGATTGCCCAGATGCTGATCGTGACAGAGGCAACCTGCCAGAAGGTTGTCACCCGCAAGGCCGCCTTCGATGCCGTGGAGGCCGTCTTCGGCGCCATGGCGCGGGGGGATGCCTACAACTTTCCCGTCATCCGCGAGGCCATCGGGCATGCCGATGCGCTCTACGGGTTCAAGTCCGGCTTCGACAGGGCCGGGCTGGTGCTGGGTGTCAAGGCCGGCGGCTACTGGCCGCACAACGCCGAGAAGGGGCTGACCAACCACCAGTCCACCGTCTTCCTGTTCGACCCCGACACCGGCCAGCTTTCGGCGCTGGTGGGGGGCAACTATCTGACGGCGGTGCGCACCGCGGCCTCCAGTGCGATTTCCATCAACCACCTGGCGCGCAAGGATGCCAGGGTGCTGGGGATGGTGGGCGCCGGCCATCAGGCGCAGTTCCAGCTGCGCGCCGCGGTCGAGCAGCGCGATTTCGAGAAGGTCGTGGCCTGGAACTTCCACCCCGAGATGCTGCCCAGGCTTGGCGCCGTGGCCGAAGAGCTGGGCCTGCCCTTCGAGGCGGTCGAGCGCGAGGAGCTGGGCGCGCAGGCGGATGTGATCATCACCATCACCTCGGCCCACGAGGCGCTGATGATGAAGGACTGGATCAAGCCCGGCACCCATATCGCCTGCATGGGCACCGACACCAGGGGCAAGCAGGAGGTGGACCCCGAGCTGATCGCCGCGGCCACCGTGTTCACCGACGAGATCGCCCAGTCGATCACCATCGGCGAGACCCAGCACGCGATCGCTGCCGGGCTGATTGCACAGGACGACATCACCCCGATCGGTGACGTGATCAACGGCGTGCACCCGGGCCGGACCTCGGAAGACGAGATCACGCTGTTCGACGGAACCGGCGTGGGCCTGCAGGACCTCGCGGTGGCTTCGGTGGCCGCGAAACTGGCGCAGGAACAGGGCGAGGCGCAGGACGTCACGCTCTGATTTCCGCACGAAAGACCGAGGCCGTCCTGCCTGGCGCAGGGCGGCCATGGCCGGCCCGACGCCTCAAGAGCAGCCCGAAGGGGGCAGGCGCACCCCCCGTAACGGTCCCACCCCTGGCCGGGGGTGGCCGCAACGCTTGCGGCACCATGGAAAGGGCCGCCAACCGGTGCGCCTGGACAACACCGCGCCGCGGCAATCGGATTGTTTGGGCGGTGATGCGCGCCGCGCTGCTTGTTCAATGGCGTCGGGCACTCTACATCACCCCCATGAAACGCTGGATCCCGTTCATCAAGAAACCGCCTCTGGTCTCGGTCATCCGTCTGAACGGGATGATCGCCGCAGGCGCCCGCCCCGCAGCGCTGAACGATGCCGGCCTTGCGCCGCTGATCGAAAAGGCCTTCCGACGCGGCCGGCCCGCCGCGGTGGCACTGGCGATAAACTCGCCCGGAGGCTCGCCGGTGCAGTCCTCGCTGATCGCCGGGCGCATCCGGCGGCTTTCCGAGGAAAGGAAGATACCCGTCTATTCCTTCGTCGAGGACGTGGCCGCTTCGGGCGGATACTGGCTGGCCACGGCGGGCGAGGAAATCTGGGTCGACCGCAGCTCCATCATCGGCTCGATCGGCGTGCTGTCGGCCGGTTTCGGGTTCAATGAATTCATCGCCCGGCACGGGGTCGAGCGGCGGGTGCACACCGCCGGCAAGTCGAAAAGCATGCTCGACCCGTTCCAGCCGGAAAAACCCGCCGACGTGAAGCGCCTCAACGCCATCCTGCACCAGATCCACGAAACCTTCATCGAGCAGGTAAAGGAGCGCCGCGGCGCGCGCCTGGCCGAGACCCAGGCGCTGTTCACCGGCGAGTTCTGGGTTGGCCAGAAGGGCGTGGAACTGGGCCTGGCCGATGGTATCGGGCATCTCGTTCCCAAGATGAAGGAGCGCTTCGGCGACAAGGTGCGCCTCGTGCCCTACGCGCAGAAGAGGCCCTTCCTGCAGCGTTTCGGCGGCCGCATCGTGGATGATGCGCTGCACGGGCTGGAAGAGCGGGCCGCCTTTGCCCGGCTGGGGCTTTAGCGCATGGTCAAGATCGTCTCGCTCTTCCTGATCGGAATCCTGGTTCTGGCCATGTTCGGCAAGCTGCGCTTCCCGGGCCAGCGGCGGCTTCGGTCCGCCAAGTGCCCCGAGTGCGGCCGCTACCGGATCGGGTCGAAGAATTGTGATTGCGGGGCAGGACGGGGCGCATGATGGATTTTCTCTACGCGATTCTCGGGCTGGTGATCCTGGTTCTGGCGGGCGACGTTCTTGTCCGCGGGGCGGTGAACTCCAGCCTGCGGCTGGGCGTGCCGGCGCTGATCGTCTCTCTGACCGTTGTCGCGGTGGGCACCTCGGCGCCCGAGCTGCTGGTGGCGGTGCAGGCGGTGCTGGAGGATGCTCCGGGCATCGCCCTGGGCAACGTGGTCGGCTCCAACATCGCCAACGTGCTGCTGGTGCTGGGCATCCCGGCGCTTCTGGCGGGATTGAACACCGGAGCCTGCGACAGCCGCGACAGCTATCTGCAGATGATTTTCGGCACCGTGCTGTTCATGGTTTTCGCCTTCATGGCGCCCATGAACTGGCTGCACGGGCTGGCGCTGCTCATCCTCTATGCGGGCCTCATGGCACATGCGGTGATGGTGGGGTCGCGCCACAAGAAGGCCAATGACCTGAAGCTGCTCGAGGCCGAGATCGACGAGGTCGATCCTCACATGCCGTGGTGGAAGATCGTCACGTATCTGGCGCTCGGTCTGACCGGCCTGCCGCTGGGAGCGGACATTCTGGTGGAGGGCGCCACCAATATCGCGCGGGACTACAGGATAAGCGAAACCGTGATCGGCCTGACGCTGGTGGCCGTGGGCACCTCGCTGCCCGAACTGGCCACCACGATAGCAGCCGCCTTCCGCCGCCAGGCAGATGTGGCGATCGGCAATGTCATCGGCTCGAACATGGCCAATGCGCTTGGCATTGTCGGCGTGTCGGCGCTGTTTGGAGACATTCCGGTGACCAACGGCATGCTCAGCTTCGACATCTGGGTCATGCTGGGATCGGCGGTGCTTCTGGCGCCCTTTGTCCTGACCAGAATGAACATGGGCCGTCTGTGGGGGGCGTTCTTTACCGGCCTGTACATTCTTTACTTGATCATCGTCCTGCAGTGAGGTGAGCGATGCTGAAGGTGAAAAGGGCACTGGTGACAGGGGCGGGCCGGCGTCTCGGGCGGGCCATGGCGGTTGCTCTTGCCGATCGTGGCTTCGACGTGGCCGTGCACTACGCCTCGTCCGAAGCCGAGGCCCAGGAGGTGGTAGACGAGATCTCCGCCCGCGGACGCCGGGCCGTTGCCTTGCAGGCTGACCTCTTGCAGGAGAGTGAGAGCGCAGCCCTCGTGCCAAGGGCGCGCGAAGCCCTCGGTGGGCCGCTGAGCGTGCTGGTCAACAATGCCTCGATCTTCGAATACGACAACATCGAAACCGCCACCCGCGAGAGTTGGGACAGGCATATCGAATCCAACCTGCGCGCCCCTGTGGTGCTGACCCAGGCCTTTGCGGCCGAGGCGCCGGCGCCGCTTGAGGATGCGCGCGGCGAGCCGTTGTCCCAGGCGCTGGTAGTGAACATGCTGGATCAGCGCGTGCTCAAGCTGACGCCCGAGTTCATGTCCTACACCGTGGCCAAGATGGGGCTGTGGGCCTTCACCCGGACCGCTGCCCAGGCGCTCGGACCGAGGGTGAGGGTCAATGCCATCGGGCCCGGCCCCACACTGCGCGGCGCCAACCAGAGCGAACAGCACTTCGCCCGCCAGCGCACAGCCACGGTGCTGGGCCGCGGGGCCAATCCCGAGGACGTGACCGCCGCCCTGGGATACCTGCTGGATGCCCCGGCGGTGACCGGGCAGCTCATCTGCGTGGACGGCGGCCAGCACCTTGGCTGGCAGACGCCCGACGTGCTGGGGCTGGAGTAGCCGCACGGCATCTTCCGGCAAGCGCGGCGCGAGTTGTGCACTGCCCGACGCAACGAGAAAAAACCGTTACAAAAGCTTTAATGTTTTCAGTAACTTGCCGAGGGCCGAATAAAATCTGCTTTGATATCAATATGTTGCTCGAGTGCTGAAAAATTGGGCAAAGTGAGGAACCGGCGCAAAAATAAGGAAAAACTTTGAATCGATGAAACTTTTCACCAAAGTTATCCACAAGTTTCGTGGACATGTTTCCACTTGCCTGACGACACGCAGAATTGCAGCCACGGGGGAATCACCGGGCGGGCCATGAGCGCAACAGAAGACACCACTCCGAAGCCGGATGCCCCCAAGGGCCATGAGGTGATCAGGAACTACCTGAAAGGCCTCGACAACTCTCCGGGCGTCTATCGCATGCTCGATGCCAGGGGCGCGGTTCTTTACGTGGGCAAGGCGCGCAGCCTGCGCAAGCGGGTGTCGTCCTACGCCAAGCCCACCGGCCACAGCCCCCGGATTGCGCGGATGATCTCCGAGACCGCCTCGATGATGTTCCTCACCACCCGGACGGAAACCGAGGCGCTGCTTCTGGAGCAGAACCTCATCAAGCAGCTCAAGCCGCGCTACAATGTGCTGCTGCGCGACGACAAGTCCTTCGCCGAGATCATGCTGCGCCTCGAGCATCCCTTTCCGCAGATCCGCAAGCACCGCGGCGCGCACAGGGAGAAGGGCGCCTATTACGGCCCCTTTGCCAGTGCCGCGGCGGTCAATCGCACGCTCAACCAGCTGCAAAAGGCGTTCCAGCTGCGCGACTGCGCGGATTCCGTTTTCGAAAGCCGCACCAGGCCGTGCCTTCTTTACCAGATCAGGCGCTGCAGCGCGCCTTGCGTGGGGAAGATCTCGCAGGCCGATTACGCCGCCCTGGTTCGTGACGCCGAGCGGTTTCTGCAGGGCAGGTCCACCGGCTTGCAGGAGGATCTGGCCCGCCAGATGGAAGAAGCCAGCCGGGCGCTGGAATTCGAGCGCGCCGCCGCCCTGCGCGACCGCATCCGCGCCCTGACCCAGGTGCAGCAGGCCCAGGGCGTCAACCCGCGCGGGGTGGCCGAGGCCGATGTCATCGCGCTGCATGTCGAGGGCGGACAGGCCTGTGTGGAAGTGTTCTTCATCCGCGCCAACCAGAACTGGGGCAACCGCGATTATTTCCCCCGCATCGCCACCGGAATGCAGCCGGCCGAGGTGATGCAGGCCTTTGTCGGGCAGTTCTACGCCAGCCGGCAGCCGCCGCGGCAGGTGATTCTCAGCCACGGGGTGGAGGATGAGGAGCTGCTGGCCGAGGCGCTTTCGCAGAAGGCCGGGCGCAAGGTGCGGCTGGTGGTGCCGAGACGTGGCGAGAAGGCCGAACTGGTGGCCAACGCCCTGCGCAATGCGCGCGAAAGCCTGGCCCGCCGGATGGCCGAAAGCGCCACCCAGGCAAGGCTTCTGGCCGGGCTGGCCGACGCCTTCGGGCTGGATGCCCCGCCCAGGCGGATCGAGGTTTACGACAACTCTCACATCCAGGGGGCGCATGCGGTGGGCGCGATGATCGTGGCCGGGCCGGAGGGCTTTCTCAAGAGCCAGTACCGCAAGTTCAACATCCGCGGCGACGAGCTGACCCCGGGCGACGATTTCGGCATGATGAAGGAGGTGCTTCGCCGCCGTTTCAGGCGCCTGCTGAAGGAGGACCCGCGGCGCGAGGGCGATGCCTGGCCGGATCTGCTGCTGATCGACGGCGGCGCGGGCCAGGTTTCGGCGGCGGTGGAGGTTCTGGACGAACTTGGCGTGCCGAACATCCCCGTCATCGGCGTGGCGAAGGGTGTGGATCGCAACGCCGGCAAGGAAGAGTTCCATCGTCCCGGCGCCCGCCCCTTTGCCCTGCGGCATAACGACCCGGTGCTCTATTTCGTTCAGCGCCTGCGCGACGAGGCGCATCGCTTCGCCATCGGCACCCACCGGGCCCGGCGCACCAGGGCCGCCGGCGCCAGCCCGCTTGACGAGATCCCCGGCGTGGGGGCGGCGCGCAAGCGCGCCCTGCTGGCGCATTTCGGCTCGGCCAAGGCGGTCAGCCGCGCGGGGCTTGCCGACCTGAAGGCGGTGGCGGGCATCTCCGACAAGGTGGCCGAAACGATCTATGACTTTTTTCACGAAAGGGGCTGAGGCTCCCGGCCCTGGGGCAGCGGGGCTGTGCCTTTCCCATGCCGCGCGAAAAGGCTAGGAGTCGCGCATGATGTGGTCGATTCCGAATATCCTGACGGTCCTGCGCCTGCTTGCGGCTCCGGGCGTGGCGTTCATGTTCCTGTATTTCAACCGTCCCTGGGCGGACTGGTTCGCGCTGGTGCTCTTCGTGCTGGCCGCCGTGACCGACTGGTTCGACGGCTACCTCGCGCGGCTGTGGAAGCAGGAAAGCCGCTTCGGCGCCATGCTCGACCCGATCGCCGACAAGGCGATGGTGGTGATCGCGCTGATGGTCATCGTGGGCTATTCCTCCATGTCGCCCTGGCTGGTGCTGCCGGTGACCTTCATCCTGTTTCGCGAGGTCTTCGTCTCGGGTCTGCGCGAATATCTCGGCTCCACCGCCGGCAGCCTGAAGGTGACGGGGCTGGCCAAGTGGAAGACCACGGCGCAGATGTTCGCCATCGCGGTGCTGTTCTCGCAAGGCGTGTTCGAACACTATTTCGGCATTTCCGTCTTCGGGATGGATGATGACCTGGTGCGCGACATCCTTGCCGGCGAGGCAGAAGACGAGCATGGGCTGTGGTGGAAATACATGGGCTGGATCTGGTCGGGGCGAATCGGCCTCGGGCTGCTGTGGGTGGCCGCGATCCTGACACTGATCACCGGGCTGGACTATTTCCGCAAGGCCATGCCCCATCTGAGGGATGAAAGATGATTGACGTTCTCTATTTCGCCTGGGTGCGCGAGCGCATCGGCCAGCCGAAAGAGACGGTCGAGACCGGCGCCACGACGGTCGCCGAACTGGTGGAAGAGCTGAAGGCACGGGAAGAGCGCTACGCCCTGGCCTTTTCGGATCTTTCCGCCCTGCGCGTGGCCGTCGATCAGGAACTGGCCGATTTCGACGCCCCGCTGCAGGGCGCGCGCGAGGTGGCCTTCTTTCCGCCGATGACCGGGGGCTAGGGCGATGGGCGTGCGCGTCCAGCAGGAGCCTTTCGATTTCGCGGCCGAGGCCGAGGCCTTCGCCGCCGGACGCACGGACATGGGGGCCATCGTCACCTTCACCGGCGTGGTGCGCGACACCTCGGGTACGCTCGATCACATGCTCATCGAGCATTACCCCGGCATGACCGAATCGGCGATCGGCGGCATGGTCGAAGAAGCCCGCCGCCGCTGGTCGCTGGGCGATTGCCTGGTGATCCACCGCTACGGCCGGCTGGCGCCGGGCGAGCGCATCATGATGGTTGCCACCGCCGCGCCGCACCGCGCCGATGCCTTCGCGGCGGCCGAGTTCCTGATGGATTACCTCAAGTCACGCGCCCCATTCTGGAAGAAGGAGCTGACGGCCTCCGGCGCCGAGTGGGTGGCCGCAAAGGACGAGGACGAAGAGGCGCTGAAGCGCTGGTAGCTCAGGCGCTGCTGTTGCGCTCGATATAGGCGCGCAGCTCCTCGGCCTCCTGGCGGGCATCGCGCAGCCCGTCCATGGCGGCGCGCAACTCCGCCTCGGTCTGGGCCAGCCGGTTTTCCAGCTCGGCCTCGCGCTGCTGGAAATAGGCCACCGCCTGGTCGCGCTGTTCTTCGGCCTCGTGCAGCTGCTGGGCCATCCTGTCCAGCTCTCCCATGTCCTCCGGCTGCGCCGCCCGCAGGAAGCGGTGCACCAGCCAGCAGGAAAACCAGCCCAGCAAAAAGGCCACGAAGAGGACGATCGCGGTGGCGAATATGAATTCAGTTCTGTTCATCGGCGTGCTCTGCTTGTGGGGTCGTGGCCGGCTGCTGGTCGGTGGCGGGGGGCTCTTCCTCGTCCGGCCCGATCAGCCGGAACTCGATGCGCCGGTTCGCCTCGCGGCCCTCTTCGGTGGAATTGTCGGCGATCGGTTGTGATTCTCCATAGCCCCTGGCGCGCAGGTTCGAGGTCAGCACCCGCCGTGCCAGCAGCGCGTTCACCACCGCTTCGGCGCGGCTCTGGCTGAGGCCGAGGTTCATCGATTCGCGCCCCTGGCTGTCGGTATGGCCTGCCACTTCCATGGGGACATCGGTGCAGTCCTTCATGATCTCGGCGATCCTGTCGATGGTCTGGCGCGCCTCGCGGTCGATCTCGGCCGAGCCGGGGGCGAAGGTGATCTTCCTTTCGCGAATCACCGCATTGATCTGCGACACGCATTCTTCCGGGGTGGGCTGGGCGTCAACCGGAACAGGCGCCTCGCGATAGCTCACCGAGATGCGGTAGTGATCGGATTCGCCAAGCTTTTCCGAGAACAGGCGGGTGATCTGGGCCCTGGCGTCGGGGTTTCCGGTGACCCCCTTGATCTCCAGGAAATCGGGCCGCATCACCGCCGCGCCGTTGCGCAGCAGCGCCAGCGCATCGAGCGAGGCCAGAACCCGCACCGGCCAGCCCTTCGGCAGGGTTTCGTCAAGCCGCATGGCGCCGTCCACCATGGCGCTGCCGAAACGCGCCCGGGCGAAGCTTTCGATGGCGCGCCGCGTGCGCTCGTCGGGAATGCGGCCGCGCAGCTGGACCAGCCCCTCGGGGCTGCGGGTGGCGATGAATTCGGGCGGGCTGTCGCCGGCCTCCCGGCCTGTCTCGGGCAGCGGGGCGATGGAGGCGTTCAGCGAGAACGCCTCGGGCAGTTCCGCCTCGAGCCTGCCGATGGCGCGGTCGAACGCCTCTTGCGGTGTGCCGGTCGGGGCCACCAGCGTGATGTCGCCGTCGACGAAGGTAAGCGTGCCCCCGCCAAGCTCGGCCAGCCTGCCGATGGCGGCGACCACCGCCTCGTCCCAGCGCGGGCTGGGCGAGCCCAGCCCGATGGTGCAGCCCGCCTCGCCCGTGAGCCCGGCGGCCCGGGCGGCGGTGAGTATCCTTTCGCGCCCTTCCTCCGTGTCGGTGGTACAGGCATCGAAGCGCGCGCCGTCTTCGTCGATCAGGAAGCGCAGCGTGTAGGGGGTGATGACGGGCCGCGGTGCGGAGATTTCAAGCGTCACGTCCAGAGAAGCGGGCGCGCGATCTGCCAGTTCGGCTTCGAGGCGGCGCTTCTCTTCGGCGCTGCCGGAGATGGCGATCACCTCGACGCGGCCGGCCGATACTGAAATTTTCGATTTCGGCAGATCGACCAGCGCTCCCAGCCCGTAGGACAGGGCCGTGTCCCAGCCCTCGGGGGCGGGATAGTCGGCCACGTCCAGAAGGTCTGTCACCTCCGATCCGCTCGCGATGTCGCTGAGCGAGGAGATGACCGTCTCGCGGTCCATCCCGGCGGGGATCAGGCCGATCAGCGAAATGCCGGCATCGTTGCGCAGGATCTCGACCGAGAAGCGGGGCGGCGTCAGCCCCGCGCTTTCGGCCACCTCCATCATGTCGTTGACCCGCGAGGAATCGACGACCGTCCCGGCCAGGCTGAGTGCCTTGAAGCGGGTTGCCTCGTCCGGTGCGGTGCCGGTGAGCGTGATCTGCAGCCCGTCGGTCTCGACCTGCACCCAGTCCTGGCCGTTGAGCCCCAGAATGCGCGTGACATCCTCGCGCGAGCGCTTCTCGACGATGTTCGCCGCCACCAGCGCGGTTGCCAGTGACAGCACGCCGCCCAGCACCAGAGCCGTGAAAACAGGAAGGACATTTGCCAGACGCATCAGGTGGTTCCGTGCCGCAACCGCAGGATCTGCCTGTTCTTATGCATTGCTGCGGCAGGCCGCAATCACAGGAAGACCGAGGCGGCAAGAAACAGCGCAGCCAGCAGCCCCGCATCGCGATTGGAGCGAAACAGCCGCAGGCAGTTTTCCGGGTCGTCTATGTCAAGCGAGCGGTTCTGCCACGTCAGGTGCCAGCCGAAGGCCCAGGGCGCCCCGAGCGCCACCACCAGCGCCAGCACCCGCCGCTCTTGCGAAAGCGCCCCGATCACCGCCAGCGTCATCAGCAGCACCGCGGCCACCATGAAGCCGCGCAGCCACAGGCGGGTGTTCTCTCCGAACAGCCGGGCGGTGGATTTCACCCCGATCAGCGCATCGTCGTCCCTGTCCTGGTGGGCGTAGATGGTGTCGTAGAACAGCGTCCAGGCAATCCCCGAGGCATAAAGCGCCACCGCCGGCCACTCCAGCCGGCCGGTCACCGCTGTCCAGGCCAGCAGCGCCCCCCAGTTGAAGGCCAGCCCGAGGAACAGCTGCGGCCACCAGGTAAAGCGCTTGGCGAAGGGGTAGATCGCCACCAGAACCAGCGACGAAATGCCCAGAGCCACCGCCGCCGGGTTGAAGGTGAGCAGGATCGCGAAGGCCGCCAGCGCCTGCAGCACCATCCAGCCGGCGGCCTGCGCCACGGTGACCTGCCCCGAGGGAAGCGGCCGCGAGCGGGTGCGCGCCACCCTGGCGTCGATCTCGCGGTCGGTGATGTCGTTCCAGGTGCAGCCGGCGCCGCGCATGAGAAACGCGCCCATGGCCGAACCGGCCATGATCCACAGCTCCGCCAGCCCGAAGGAGCCTTGCCGCGCGGCCGCCAGCAGCACCCCCCACCAGCAGGGGATCAGCAGCAGCCAGGTGCCGATGGGCCGGTCGGCCCGCGACAGGCGCAGGTAGGGGCGGGCCCGGGCGGGCGCCAGCCTGTCCACCCAGTTGCCGACCGCGTCGGAAACCTGCCCTTCGGTCTCTGGCGTCTTTCCGGTTGCGGTCATAATGTGGCCTCATGGCAGGTGCGAAAGTCAGGCTCTATGTAGATCACCCGCTCGGGCCGGGGCAATCGGTTCCGCTCGGCCGCGATCAGGCGCATTACCTTTTTTCCGTGATGCGGCTGGGGCCGGGGGCGGAGTTGCTGGTGTTCAACGGCCGCGAGGGAGAATTTCTGGCGCGGGTGGCGCAGGCGGGCAAGCGCTCGGGCGAGCTTGAGTGCCTGCACCTCACCCGCCCCTTGCAGGAACCGCCCGATCTGTGGCTGCTCTTCGCCCCGATCAGGAAGGCGCGCACCGACTTCATCGTCGAAAAGGCGGCCGAGCTTGGCGCGGCGCGGATCGTGCCGGTGCAGACCGCCTTCACCAATGCCGAACGGATCCGCCGCGAGAGGCTGCAGGCCCACGCCATCGAGGCGGCCGAGCAGTGCGGCGGCACCTTCGTGCCCGAGGTGACCGGGCTGCACAAGCTGGACAGGCTGCTGGAGACATGGCCGCAGGAGCGGCAGATCCTGTTCTGCGACGAGGCCCTTGTGGGCGGCGGTCCGCGGCTGGCGCAGGCCCGGCCCGGCCCCTGGGCGATTCTGATCGGCCCGGAGGGCGGTTTTTCTCAGGCAGAACGCGCCCGGATCCGGGCCATGCCCAATGTCACCGCCATCAGCCTCGGCCCGCGGATCCTGCGTGCCGACACCGCCGCCGTCGCCGCCCTGACCCTGTGGCAGGCCGCCCTGGGAGACTGGAAGTCTTCCTGAGGAGCCCGACGAAAGTTCCGTCCGGCCCGGCTCTCGGCACCGGCAGGTCGCAAAATCCGAGAAAAAGACATAAATTGGCCAAGGTCCGGGTGAATGATAATTGGGCAACGCCTTGCGACTAGACATTGCAGGACAAGGAGACATGACCTTCATCCGCCCTGAACTCAGGCAGGCGATCTGGCGGTTCCGCGAAGTGATCATCGGCATCGCGGTCTCCCTTCTTGGCCTCTACTGGGCGATCAGCGGTCTTGGCTTCATGCAGATCCTCGGCACGGGCCTGGCCATTGCCGGGGCAATGCTGGTGTTTGCGGGCATCCAGCGCTCGCGCTTTCGCAACGCGCAGGGCGGCTGCGGGCTGGTTCATGTGGACGAGGGCCAGGTGACCTATTTCGGCCCCTACGAGGGCGGGTCGGTGGTGATCGCCGAGCTGGTCAGGGTGGAGCTCGACCCGCTGGCTCGGCCGGTATCGGAGTGGGTGCTTCATGCGTCGGGCGCTGCGCCACTGCGCATTCCCACCAATGCCGAAGGCGCCGAGGCGCTGTTTGACGTGTTCTCTAACCTCGAAGGCCTGCACACCGAAAGGATGCTGGCCCATCTCGCCCGTCCGCCCGCCACAAGGGTGGTGATCTGGCAGGCAAAGAGCCTCGCCCTGCATTGACTTCGCCGCGCAAACGAACGAAGTCTTGCCCGATCTGAGGCAAGAACGGCCGGAGCGCGCAAATGTCCATTCCACAATCCGGCGGCGGGCCGATCGAAAGCATCGATCAGCTTGCCGAGTACCTTGCGCAGGGCTGCAAGCCGAAGGACCAGTGGCGCATCGGCACCGAGCACGAGAAATTCGGCTATTGCAAGGACACGCTGCGCCCGCTGCCCTATGACGGCGAGCGCTCGGTCCGGGCCATCCTCGAGGGGCTGCGCGACGATTTCGGCTGGTCGCCGCTGTTCGAGGGCGGCAACATCATCGGGCTTGAGAAGGACGGCGCCAACATCAGCCTCGAGCCCGGCGGTCAGCTGGAGCTTTCCGGCGCCCCGCTGATGTGCATCCACGAAACCTGCGACGAGGTGAACTGGCACCTGCGCGACGTGCAGTCGGTGGCCGACAAGGTGGGCGTGGGCTTCATCGGGCTGGGTGCGGCCCCGATCTGGCGCCATGAAGACATGCCGGTGATGCCCAAGGGCCGCTACAAGCTGATGACCGGCTACATGAGCCGGGTCGGCACCCACGGCACGCAGATGATGTACCGTACCTGCACGGTGCAGGTGAACCTCGATTTCGGCTCCGAGGCGGACATGGTGCAGAAGATGCGCGTCGCGCTGGCGCTGCAGCCGGTGGCCACGGCGCTGTTCGCCAACTCGCCCTTCTTCGAGGGCAGGCCCACCGGCTTCAAGTCGTGGCGCTCGCGCATCTGGCGCGATCTGGATCCGGCGCGCACCGGCATGCTGCCCTTCGTCTTCGAAGAGGGCTTCGGCTTCGAGCGCTGGGTGCAGTATGCGCTCGATGTGCCGATGTATTTCGTCTACCGCGACGGCAAATACATTGATGCACTCGGCCAGTCCTTCCGCGATTTCCTTGAAGGGCGGCTGCCGGCCCTGCCCGGCGAGACGCCCACGCTTTCGGACTGGGCCGATCACCTGACGACCATCTTCCCCGAGGCCCGGCTCAAGCGGTTCATCGAGATGCGCGGCGCCGATGGCGGCCCGTGGCGGCGTCTGTGCGCGCTGCCGGCCTTCTGGGTGGGGCTGATGTACGACCAGTCCGCGCTCGATGCCGCCTGGGACATGGTAAAGGACTGGGACAGCGAAACCCGAGAGGCGCTGCGGGTGGCGGCCTCGGTGGATGCGCTGCAGGCCGAGGTGAACGGGCTGAAGATGATCGATCTGGCCCGCGAGGCGGTGGCAATCGCCGAAAGCGGCCTCAAGGCGCGGGCCATTCCCAGCGCCAACGGCATGATCCCCGACGAGGCCCATTTCCTCAACGCGCTGAAGGAAAGCGTGGAAAGCGGCAAGGTGCCGGCCGACGAACTGCTGGAAAAATACCACGGCGAGTGGAACGGTGATCTGACCCGCATCTACGAGGAATACAGCTACTGACAGCCGGGGGGCAGCCCTGATCCGGGCTCAGTTCCGGCGGCTCACCTTCGGGATCGGGCTGCGGTGACAGGGCTCGTGCGTCTCTTCCGGCCCATCGTCGCCGCCCAGCGGATCGGGGCCGAAACGGTTCGGCCCCCGGGTGCCGGGCTGAACTGTCCACCACAGCAGGATCAGCCAGCCGAGGACGGGCACCAGCCACAAGAGCAGCCACCAGCCGGTGCGGTCCACGTCGTGCAACCGGCGGGCGCCGACCGCGAGGCT
Source organism: Paracoccaceae bacterium (assembly GCA_015487335.1). Taxonomy (GTDB): domain Bacteria; phylum Pseudomonadota; class Alphaproteobacteria; order Rhodobacterales; family Rhodobacteraceae; genus S012-89. The sequence goes on along the minus strand of WFPZ01000208.1, from coordinate 803 downwards.
GGGCAGCAGCGTGGCCAGGGTGAAGATCGTGTTCAGCGGCCCCGTCTGATCTGCCGGGGTAAGAAAGAACAGCGCGTCGGCCAGACCCAGGGCGAAGCCCGCAAGCAGCAGGAACAGCGTGAACCACCAGTATTCCGCGCGTGGCGCCCGGCCCGAAAAAACCGCGTATTTTCTGAAGCAGGTGGCAACCGCCGCGTTGAAATTCATCGTCTTCCCCCGTGGCGCTCAGCCCTTGCGGCCGATCTTCGGCTCCTTGCCGCTCAGCAGCCGGCGGATGTTGGCCCCGTGCCGGTAATAGATCAGCCCCGCCAGCAGCAGCACCAGCACCGCTGCCTGCCTGTCATAAAGCAGGAAGGTGAAAACCGGTGCCAGCGCCGCCGCCACCAGCGCCGAAAGCGAAGAGTAGCGGGTGATCAGGGCGGTTGCCAGCCAGCTGCCGCAGGCGGCCAGCCCCACCGGCGGCGAAAGCGCCAGCAGCGTGCCCAGAAAGGTGGCCACCCCCTTGCCGCCCCGAAACCTCAGGAACACCGGGTAGAGATGCCCCAGCATGGCGAACAGCCCGGCCAGCCCGGCCGCGGCCTCGCCCGCCAGATAGCGGGCCGCCAGCACCGCCGCCGCGCCCTTTCCGGCGTCGAACACCAGCGTCAGGAAGGCGGCCAGCCTGTTGCCGGTGCGCAGCACGTTGGTGGCGCCGATGTTGCCCGAGCCGATCCTGCGCAGATCGCCCAGCCCGAAGATTCGTGCCATCACGACCCCGAAGGGCACCGATCCCAGCAGGTATCCCGCAAGTGCGACGAGAACGT
>WFPZ01000207.1 GCA_015487335.1 Paracoccaceae bacterium | reverse complement strand
TCCGTGACGCCCTGCGAGAAGGCCTCGCGGTCCACCGCCAGGGCGCCGCCGGCGGGCAGGGCGTGGGCGTCGGCCATTTCCATGATCAGGCTGCCGGCGGCGCGCATCTCCCAGTGCAGCAGGCCGACGGCGTTCTGCTCGCTGTCGTCGGACCGGAAGGAGTTGGAGCAGACCATCTCGGCGAGATTGCCCGTCTTGTGGGCGAAGGTGCCAACCTTGGGGCGCATCTCGTGGATGACCACCTGAAGGCCTGCGCGGGCGGCCTGCCAGGCGGCTTCCGATCCGGCCATGCCGCCGCCGACGATGTGAAGGGTGTTGTGCTCCATGGCGCTCATCTATGGCATGGGGCGGAGAAAGCAAAGGGGCCGCGGTGCGGCCCCTTCGTGTGGCGTGAGTGGTGAGCGGGGAAGATCAGGTGGCGGCTGCCGGCTGATCCTCGTTGCGGAAGATGTTCGCGCGGACGGCTTCGTCGGCTGTCGTGGCGGGCCCGGGGCCGGGCAGGCTGGTGCGCGCCTCGGCCTGGGGGCGCGTGGCCGCGACCCGCCGCGGCAGAACGGGATCGCCCGGCCTGATGCGGCGCACCTTCGGGCGGCGGCGCAGGATGGCGCTGTGACGCCGCGCCCGGGGGCTGCCGTTGTAGGTCATCATCAGGGCCCCGACCAGTGCCAGGTCACGCCAGAAATCCCCCACTTCCATGGGCCCTTGCGGGCCGAAGTTGATGATGTAGCTCGACCAGAACAGCACCAGCCCCAGCAGCAGCGCGGCCGGGCGCATCCAGACGCCCATCAGCACCAGATAGGCGAGTGCGAAGACAAGCGCCGAACCGGCGAATTCGGCCAGCCCGGGCGGAAGGAAGACGGCCATCAGGACCGAGCCGTCGGTTCCCTCGATCAGCCCGAGGGCCACGGCGATGAAATAGGACGAGATCAGGATGCGGACCAGGTTCTGTCCGTTCTGGTTGAGCCTCTCCGGGGCAGGATTGTCCATTTCGTTGTCCTTGCTGCGTTGCTGCGGATCAAACCGGCATGGCCGGTTGCAGATGTTTCGAGAACACCTGCCTGCATTATGCCCTTCCCATCATGTCAGGAATTCGGGCAAATCGTGGCGATAGCGAGGCACGGCGCGCCTGGCGGCGCCGGGGGGAGGAGCATTCGCAATGATGCCGGCCGCAATGGGCGGCGGCGCTACGGCGCCGGCGTCTCGGCCCTTTCGGGGGCGGGCTCTTCCTCGCGCTCATGCTCGGCGATCCGGGCCACCGAGACCACCTCTTCGCCGCTGGAGGTGTCGAACACCTTGACCCCGCCGGCCGAGCGCGAGCGGAAGGAGATGTCCTTCACCGGGCAGCGGATCGACTGGCCGGTGGAGGTGGCGAGCATGATCTGATCGTCCATCTCGACGGGGAAGGAGGCAACCAGCCGGCCGCCGCGCATGGCCTTGTCGATGGCCATCACCCCCTGGCCGCCGCGCCCGCGCACCGGGTAGTCGTGGCTGGATGAGATCTTGCCCAGGCCCCGGGCGGTGATCGTCAGAATCAGATCCTCGGCCGCGCGCATCTGTTCGAAGCGCTCCGGCGTCAGCTGTCCGGGCTCGGCAGTTTCCTCTTCCTCTCCCGTCTCTTCCTCCGGCGCCCCGGCCAGCGCGCGGCGCATCTTCAGATAGGCGGCGCGCTCTTCGGGGGTGGCCTCGAAATGGCGGATGACGGACATGGAGACCACCCGGTCGTCCCCGGCCAGGCGGATGCCGCGCACGCCGGTGGAATCGCGGCCCTTGAACACCCGCACCTCGGTGACCGGGAAGCGGATGGCCCGGCCCAGGGCGGTGACCAGCATCACGTCATCGTCCTCGGTGCAGATGCGGGCGTTCACCAGCTGCACGCCCTCGGGCAGTTTCATGGCGATCTTGCCGTTGGCGCGCACGTTGGTGAAATCGGAAAGCGCATTGCGGCGCACCGAGCCGTCGGAGGTGGCGAAGAAGATCTGCAGATCCTTCCACTCCTCTTCCGGCACGTCCACCGGCATGATCGCCGCCACCGAGACGCCGGCCGGGATCGGCAAGATGTTGACGATGGCCTTGCCCTTGGCGGTGCGTCCCCCCTGCGGCAGGCGCCAGCACTTGATCTTGTAGACCATGCCGTCGGTGGTGAAGAACAGCAAGGGCGTATGGGTGTCGGCCACGAACAGGGTGGTGACCACGTCCTCTTCCTTGGTGGACATGCCGCTCAGCCCCTTGCCGCCGCGGCGCTGGGCGCGGAATTCGGCCAGCGGCGTGCGCTTGATCCAGCCGGCGGAGGTGACGGTGACGACCATGTCCTCGCGCTCGATCAGGTC
>WFPZ01000206.1 GCA_015487335.1 Paracoccaceae bacterium | reverse complement strand
TGACGTGGCCCCGCAGGCGGTGCGCCGGGCCGGCGGGCGGGTGACCCGGTTCGGCCTGCCGGTGGATCCGGGCAACCTGCTGTTCCTGGGAGAGCTGGCCGGCCGGCCGGTGATCGGCCTGCCCGGCTGCGTGCGCTCGCCGTCGCTCAACGGAGCCGACTGGGTGCTGGAGCGAATCAGCTGCGGGCTGCGCCCCGACAACGACGCCCTGGCGGCCATGGGGGTGGGCGGGCTGCTCAAGGACAGCCCGGCCCGCGGCATGCCGCGCGAGCCTCGCCGCCAGCGATAGCGCCGCGCGCCCGGGCCTGCCGCGCGGGAGTGGTGTTCTGTCGGCAGAGACGGGGGAGGGGAGGCGAAAAATCTGTTCCGAAATTCATCCATCCGGTCAAAAGACGGTTCCCAACTCGCGGGGTGCGTGCTTAGATGACGTGACATTCGAAAAGGGAGGAATTCATGACAAAGGTCTCCATGACCGTGAATGGAAAGGCCGTTTCCGGCGAAGTCGAGGGGCGCACGCTGCTGGTCGACTTCCTGCGCCAGGGGCTGGGGCTGACCGGCACCCATGTGGGGTGCGATACCAGCCAGTGCGGCGCCTGCGTCGTGCATGTGGACGGCAAGGCGGTGAAGTCCTGCACCATGTTCGCGCTCGAGGCCGAGGGGGCGCATGTCACCACCATCGAGGGCATGGCCAATCCCGACGGCTCTCTCTCGACGCTGCAGCAGGCCTTCCAGGACCATCACGGGCTGCAGTGCGGCTTCTGCACCCCGGGCATGATCATGTCGGCAGCCGCGCTCCTGGCCGAGAATCCCCGCCCGAGCGAGGCCGAGATCCGGGAGTATCTGGAAGGCAACCTGTGCCGCTGCACCGGCTACCACAACATCGTCAAGGCGATCATGGCGGCCTCGGGGCAGGACGTTTCATCGATTGCTGCCGAATAGCGAGCATCTTCGCAACACGCTGATTTCAGGGAGGATATGACATGCCGGATGGAGGCATCGGCGCCAGCAGCAAGCGGCGCGAGGACGTGCGGTTCCTGACCGGAAAGGGGAACTATACCGACGACATCAACATCCACGGACAGGCCTATGTGCATTTCCTGCGCTCCGACGTGGCGCATGGCAGGATCAGGCGGCTCGATACTGCGGAGGCGGAGAAGATGCCCGGCGTGCTGCGCATCTTCACCGCGGCCGATTTCGAGGGCGTGGGCGGCATTCCCTGCGGCTGGCAGGTGACCGACCGCCACGGCAACCCGATGCAGGAGCCCAAGCACCCGGTGCTGGCCGAGGGCAAGGTGCGCTACGTGGGCGAGATGATCGCCGGGGTGGTGGCCGAAACCCCCGCCCAGGCGCGCGATGCGGCCGAGGCGATCGTTGTCGATATCGAGGAACTGCCCGCCGTCATCGACATGAAGGAGGCAGTGAAGGACGGCGCGCCCAAGGTGCATGACGAACTGGAAAGCAACCTGTGCTACGACTGGGGCTTCGTGGAGGAAAACCGCGAGGCGGTGGACGAGGCGATCAGGAACGCCCACCACGTGACCACGCTGGAGCTGGTCAACAACCGTCTGGTGGCCAACCCGATGGAGCCTCGGGTGGCGATCGGGGTCTATGACCGGGCCTCTGACGAGCACACGCTTTACACCACCAGCCAGAACCCGCACGTGATCCGCCTGCTGATGGGCGCCTTCGTGCTGGGCATCCCCGAGCACAAGCTGCGGGTGATCTCGCCCGACGTGGGCGGGGGCTTCGGCTCCAAGATCTTCCACTATGCCGAAGAGGCCTTCTGCACCTTCGCCGCCAAGGCGGTGGGCCGGCCCGTGAAATGGACCTGCTCGCGTTCGGAGGCCTTCATCTCCGACGCCCAGGGGCGCGACCACGTCACGAAGATCGAACTGGCGCTCGACGAGGAGGGCCATTTCCTGGCCATCCGCACCGACACCTACGCCAACATGGGGGCCTATCTTTCCACCTTCGCCCCCTCGGTGCCCACCTGGCTGCACGGCACGCTGATGGCGGGCAACTACAAGACCCCGCTGATCTACGTGAACGTCAAGGCGGTGTTCACCAACACGGTGCCGGTGGATGCCTATCGCGGCGCCGGCCGGCCCGAGGCCAGCTTCCAGCTGGAGCGGGTGATCGACAAGGCGGCGCGCGAGATGGGGATCGATCCGGTGGAGCTGCGCCGGCGCAACTTCATCACCGAGTTCCCCTATGCCACTCCGGTGGCGGTGGAATACGACACCGGCGATTACAACGCCACCATGGACAAGCTGCTGGAGATGGCCGACGTGGCCGGCTTCGAGAAGCGGCTGGAGGAGTCGCGCAAACGCGGCAAGCTGCGGGGCCTGGGCATCAACTGCTACATCGAGGCCTGCGGCATCGCGCCCTCCAGCCTGGTGGGCCAGCTGGGCGCGCGCGCGGGCCTTTACGAAAGCGCCACGGTGCGGGTCAACGCCACCGGCGGGCTGGTGATCATGACCGGCAGCCACAGCCACGGGCAGGGCCATGAGACCGCCTTCCCGCAGGTGGTGGCCGACATGATCGGGATCGATCCCTCGATGGTCGAGGTGGTGCACGGCGATACCGCCAATACCCCGATGGGCATGGGCACCTACGGCTCGCGCTCGCTGGCGGTGGGGGGCAGCGCCATCGTGCGCGCCACCGAGAAGATCATCGCCAAGGCCAAGAAGATCGCCGCCCATCTGCTGGAGGCCTCGGAGGCCGACATCGAGCTCAAGGACGGCCAGTTCACCGTTGCCGGCACCGACAAGTCGGTGGCCTGGGGCGACGTCACGCTGGCCGCCTACGTGCCGCACAACTACCCGCTGGAGGATCTCGAGCCGGGGCTGGAGGAGACCGCCTTCTACGATCCTTCCAACTTCACCTACCCCGCCGGCGCCTATGCCTGCGAGGTCGAGGTGGACCCGGATACCGGCAAGGTGGAGATCGTCTCGTTCTGCGCGGCAGACGATTTCGGCAATGTCGTCAACCCGATGATCGTCGACGGGCAGGTGCACGGCGGGTTGGGCCAGGGCATCGGCCAGGCGCTGCTGGAACATGCGGTCTATGACGAGAACGGCCAGCTTCTGACCGGCAGCTTCATGGATTACGCCATGCCGCGGGCCTCGGACGTGCCGTTCTACAAGGTGGACCACTCCTGCCAGACCCCGTGCACCCACAACCCGCTCGGGGTGAAGGGCTGCGGCGAGGCCGGCGCCATCGGCAGCCCGCCGGCGGTGGTCAACGCGGTGGTGGACGCGCTGCAGCGCGCCGGCCACGACGTGACCCATATCGACATGCCGCTGACCCCGTCCCGCGTGTGGGCGGCGATGCAGCAGGGCTGAGGCGCAACGGCCCCGGTGGCGCGCGCCGCCGGGGCGAGAGGATCTGGAGAAAGAGATGTACAATTTCGAAATCGAACGCCCCGGCACCATCGAAGAGGCCGTGGCCGCGCTTGCCGCCGAGGAGGCCCAGGCCCTGGGCGGCGGGCAGACGCTGATTCCCACCCTCAAGGCGCGGCTGGCCGCGCCGGCGAAACTGGTCAGCCTGTCGGGTATCGCCGAGCTGAAGGGCCTGCGCCGCGAGGGCGACAGGCTGGTGATCGGCAGCGGCACCACCCATGCGGAGGTGGCCCGCGAGGCCGCCGAGGCCTACCCGGCGCTGGCCGCGCTGGCCGGCGGGATCGGCGATCCGGCGGTGCGCAACCGCGGCACCATCGGCGGCTCTCTGGCCAACAACGACCCGTCCGCCTGCTATCCGGCGGCGGTGCTGGCCTCGGGGGCGACGGTCATCACCAGCACCCGCGAGATCGCGGCGGATGATTTCTTTCAGGGCATGTTCACCACCGCCCTCGACGACGGCGAGATCATCACCTCGGTCAGCTTCCCCGTCCCGCAGGCGGCCAGCTACCAGAAGTTCGAGCAGCCCGCCTCGCGTTTCGCGCTGGTGGGGGTGTTCGTGGCGAAATTCGCCGACGGGGTGCGCGTGGCGGTGACCGGGGCCAGCGAAGACGGCGTGTTCCGCTGGTCCGAGGCCGAGGCGGCGCTGTCGGAAGATTTCTCGGCCGATGCCATCTCGGGGCTGTCGGTCTCGCCGGAGGGCATGATCGGCGATCTGCACGGCACCCCCGAGTACCGGGCGCATCTGGTCAAGGTGCTGACCGGGCGGGCGGTGGCAGCGGCCTGAGGCCGGGGCAGGGCGCCCGCCGGCCCCGGCCGCGCGCCGGGGCCTTTCGCTTTTTCGCCGCGGCGGCGAGGCACGGCTCTTGCCGCCTGCCGGCTTGCGGAATGCTCCGAAAAGGCTTCAGGGCCGGCGGAAGATCAGGATTCGGTTGTTCGCGGGCATCCGGATGAAGGCCGCGAATTCCAGACCGGCGACATCGGCCAGATCGATGATCTCGCGGGTGTCGCGCACCCCCCATTCGGGGTTCTCGGCCCGCAGCCGGGCGTCGAAGGCCTCGTTTCCGGCGCCGGTGTGCTCTCCGAACTCGCGAAACGGGCCGTAGAAGATCAGCAGTCCGCCTGCCACCAGCGCCTTGCCCGCCCCCGAGACGATGCCCCGGGCCACCGCGAAGGGGGTGATGTGGATGACGTTGAGCGAGATCACCACCGACAGCGGCCCCAGGGCCTTCACCTCGTCGCTGGCCGCCCAGTCGGTGGCGGCATCCAGCGCCAGCGGTTCGCGCTCGGGCAGGCCCAGCGCGCGCCACCATGCGGCGATAGAGGCACGGTGTATCTCGTCCGGCTCGGAGGGCCACCACTCCAGATCGGGGAAGGCCAGGGCGAAGGCGGCGGCCTGCTGGCCGGTTCCCGAGCCGATCTCCAGCGCCATGCCGACACGGCCCGAAAGCCAGGGGGCGAGGGCGGCGATGATCGGGGGGTTGTTGCGCAGGAAGGTGGGAGAGTGGAGCCTGCCGTCGGGCTCGGCGGCCACCTCGCCCGGCCGGTAGCGGGCGTGGTGGCGCTCGGACGGATCATCCGGGCCCGCCGCCGACATGCTATTTCACCGGGGCGATCATCATGATCATCTGCCGGCCTTCCAGCTTGGGCATCGATTCGACCTTGCCGAGCTCCTCGATGTCGGAGGCCACCCTCTCCAGCAGGTCGCGGCCGAGCTGCTGGTGAGCCATCTCGCGGCCGCGGAAGCGCATCGTCACCTTCACCTTGTCGCCGTTTTCGAGGAAGCGGCGCACGTTGCGCATCTTGACCTCGTAATCGTGCTTGTCGGTGTTGGGGCGGAACTTCACCTCCTTGATGTCGATGGTCTTCTGCTTCTTGCGCGCTTCCGATTCCCGCTTCTGCTGTTCGTACTTGAAGCGGCCGTAATCCATGATCTTGCAGACCGGCGGATTCGCATTGGGGGAAATCTCCACCAGGTCCAGTCCGGCCTCTTCGGCCAGCGCCAATCCGCGTTCGGGTGAAACGACGCCGATGTTCTCTCCCTCGGCACCGATGAGCCGGATTTCGGGGGCCCGGATGCGTTCGTTCACACGGGGGCCTGTATCACGCACCGGCGGGGCGTTGTGGGGTCTGCGGGCTATGGCGTTGGTCCTTTCGGTCGTTACATTGTCTGGCGCAGGAAAATACCGCAGATACGCGCCTTCTTTCAACCGGATAGTTGAGGCGGGGCGAAAAATCGGCCGCTAGTCCCCATGTTTCCATCGGGGAGGCGCAATGGTAGGAAGCCGCGCCGCACCGTCGCGGCGCGCGGGGCGGAAAAGAGGAGAGGAAGGTGCCGGGAAGGCGGAAGATGGAACAGGCCGGGCAGACAGACGGGCAGGGGGGGGGCGCAATGGCCGCAACTCGCCGTGCGGCGCGGCTTTCCGTCGCCCCGATGATGGAGTGGACGGATCGCCACTGCCGCTACCTGCACCGGCTGATGAGCCGGCGCGCCCTGCTCTACACCGAGATGGTCACCGCGCCGGCCCTGGTGCGCGGCGGCGCGCGCCATCTGCTGGTCTTCAGCCCCGAAGAACACCCGGTGGCGCTTCAGCTGGGCGGGTCCGACCCGGCGGAGCTGGCCCGGGCCGCCCGCATGGGCGCCGAAGAGGGCTATGACGAGATCAACCTCAACGTCGGCTGCCCCTCCGACAGGGTGCAGTCGGGCACCTTCGGGGCGGTGCTGATGAAACGGCCCCGTCTGGTGGCCGAATGCGCCGCCGCGATGATCGCCGCCTGCCCGGTGGAGGTGACGGTAAAGTGCCGCATCGGCGTGGACGACCAAGAGCCGGCCGAAATCCTGCCGCGGTTCCTGCAGGAGGTCTCGGCCGCCGGGGTGAGGCGCTTTGCCATCCATGCCCGCAAGGCCTGGCTGCAGGGGCTCAGCCCGAAGGAGAACCGCGAGATCCCCCCGCTGGACTACCCGCTCGTCCATGCCATGAAGCGGGAGTTTCCCCACCTGCACCTGACGATCAACGGCGGGGTGAACTCGCTGGCCGAGGCGCGCGAACATCTCGCAGCGGGAATGGACGGGGTGATGATCGGGCGTGCCGCCTACCACCGCCCGGCGGAAATTCTGCTGAAGGCGGACGAGGAAATCTTCGGCGAGCCGGGCGGGCGCTGCCCCGAAGAGGTGGTGCACGGGATGCTGCCCTATATCGAGCGCCACCTGGCCGCGGGCGGCCGTTTGCACGACATCACCCGCCACATGCTGGGGCTGTTTGCCGGCCGGCCCGGTGCGCGCGCCTGGCGGCGGATCCTTTCGGAGGGCGCGCACCGCCCCGGGGCCGGCCCGGAACTGGTGCTCGAGGCTCTCCGTGCGGTGGAAAACCCGCCCACGGCAGGTTGAGCCGTCCCGCTCCCTTCATCTTGCCCGAAATGCTCCCGCCGGAGGCAGGCATGATCTTTCGCCTGCGAAAAATCGCATTGTGGCGCGGTGCGATTGGCGCAATACCTCGGGCAGGGGGAGAAGGAGAGGGGTGATGGCTGATCTGTCCTTGCTGCTGACCATGCTGGCGCTGCTGCTGGCGATCGGGGCCGTTGCCGGTGTCATCGCCGGGCTTCTGGGCGTGGGCGGGGGGATCATCCTGGTTCCGGCCTTCTATTATGCCTTCTCGGCGCTGGGCTATGCCTCGGACCGGCTGATGCAGATCTGCCTGGCCACCTCGCTGGCGACCATCATCGTCACCTCCATCCGTTCGGTGCTGTCGCACCACCGCAAGGGCGCGGTGGAGTGGCAGATCCTGCGCAGCTGGGCGCCGGGAATCGCCATCGGGGCGGTGGCGGGCGTGCTGGTGGCTTCGTCGCTGCGGTCGGTGGTGCTGCAGGGCATCTTCGGGGTTCTGGGGGTGGTCGTCGGTCTGTATCTGGCCTTCGGGAAGGCGCACTGGCGCCTGGGGCCGGCAATGCCCGGCGGGCTGGCGCGGGCCGTGATGTCGCCGGTGATCGGCTTCCTTTCGGTGCTGATGGGCATCGGCGGGGGGAGCTTCGGGGTGCCGGTGATGAGCCTTTACGGCGTGCCGATCCACCGCGCGGTGGCCACCGCCGCCGGTTTCGGGGTGATCATCGCCGTGCCTTCGGTGGTGGGCTTCCTGGCCGTGGAGATCGACCCGGCCGTGCGCCCGCCGCTGACCTTCGGGGCGGTCAACCTGCCGGCCTTCCTGGTGATCGTGGCGATGACCATGATCACCGCGCCGCTGGGGGTGAAGCTGGCCCATGCGATGGACCCCAGGCCGCTCAGGCGGGTGTTTGCGCTGTTCATCACCCTGGTGGCGCTGAACATGCTGCGCAAGGCGGCCGGCTGGTAGGGCAGGGCGGCCAGGCCGGGAGCGCCGCCCCCGGGCCCCCAAGCTTTTCCGCGAGGGCGCGCAAGGCCGGGTCTTCTTGCGCCCTGCATCCTCGACGAGCTGGCGACGGCGCAGCCGCAAGGCCTTGAGCTGGCGGACCTCTTCCGGCTCTGGCGGGCATTCCGGCAGGTCAAGCCCCGGCGCCATCTCGCGGGTCACGCCGGCATCCACCCGGTCGGTCCTGGCCAGCCGCCCGAGCGAGTTGGCAAAGGCCCGCGCCCGGCGCGGATTGATGCGGATTGCCGCCCCTGCCAGGGGGGGCGGGAAGGATTGCGTCCGTCAGGGCGCGCTTTCGAAAAGCGAAACCGGGTCGGGGTCGTGGCTGTCGTTGCGGCTGCGCAGCCACTCCATCACCGCCGGGCGGACCGATTGGGCCCCGCTGGCGAAGGCCTTGTCGATGACTTCACGCGCTTCTTTCAGGTCGACGCGTCGCAACAGGTGCTTGACCGGGCCGATGGAGGCCGGGCGCATCGACAGGCTCCGCAGGCCGAGGGCGGCGAAGCACATCGCCTCTATCGGCCGGCCGGCGTCTTCGCCGCAGAACGACAGCGGGGTGCCGATCTCTTCGCAGCGCTCCACGATCATCCGGATGAAGGACAGGAACGAGACGTTGAGCGTGTCGTAGCGGCGGCGCACGCGCTCGTTCTCGCGGTCGGCGGCGAAGAAGAACTGCTTGAGGTCGTTGCCGCCGATGGAGATGAAATCGGCCATCTCGAAGAACTGGCGCGGGGCGAAGGCGATGGAGGGGGTTTCCATCATCGCCCCGATCTCCACCTTCTGAGGAATTTCATGGCCGAGGCGATCCTCGTTTTCCAGCTCGCGCAGCAGGATGTCGCGGGCCCGGGTGAACTCCTCGAACTGGGCGATGAAGGGGAACATTACCGCCAGCGGACGCCCCCGGGCGGCCCGGATCAGCGCCTGCAGCTGCATCCGCATCACGCCGCGCTTGTCGAGCCCCACCCGGATGGCGCGCCAGCCCATGGCCGGGTTCGGCTCGTCCTGCGGCTTCATGTAGGGCAGCACCTTGTCGGAGCCGATGTCGAGGGTGCGGAACACCACCCGCTTTCCCCTGGCCGCATCCATGACCCGGGCATAGGTGCGCGCCAGCTCGCCGCGGCGCGGCACCCGGGCCCGGATCAGGAACTGCAGCTCGGTGCGGAACAGCCCCACCCCTTCGGCGCCCGAGCTTTCCAGCGAGGGCAGGTCGGCCATCAGGCCCGCATTCATGTGCAGCGAGGTGACGGTGCCGCACAGCGAGCGCGCCGGCTTGTCGCGCAGATCGGCATAGCGTTCCTGGGCGGCGGCCTGCATGGCGATCTTGTCGCGGAAGGCCGCGGCGACGGTTTCCTCGGGGCGCAGATGCACCACCCCGTGTTCGCCGTCCACCATGATCAGGTCGCCGTTGAGCGCCTCGGTGGTGATGTTCTCGGCATGGATCACCAGCGGGATCGCCAGCGCCCGGGCCACGATCGCCGCATGAGAGCCGACCGAGCCCTGCTCGAGCACGATTCCCTTCAGTTTGCGCCCGTAGTCCAGAAGCTCGGCCGGGCCGATGTTGCGGGCCACCAGGATCGGGTCCTCGGGCATCTGCGCGCCGGTGTCCTTGCCCTGGCCGGTAAGGATGCGCAGCAGGCGGTTGGACAGGTCGTCCAGATCGTGCAGGCGTTCGCGCAGGTAGGGATCGGGCACCTGGGCCATGCGGGCACGGGCTATCGATTGCTCCTTTTCCACCGCCGCCTCGGCCGAGAGCCCGCGGGCGATGTCCTCTTCCATGCGCTTCACCCAGCTGCGCGAGTGCGAGAACATCCGGTAGGCCTCGAGGACAGCCAGTTGCTCCTTGTCGCCGTCGCCGGCCACCTCCAGCATGTCGTCGACGGAAACCCGCAGCTCGTCCACCGCCGCGTGCAGGCGCTCGAGCTCGCGCTCGGGGTCGTCGGCCACCGGGTTGGTGATCACCACCCGCGGTTCGTGCAGCCAGACATGGCCCTCGGCCACCCCCTCCTGGCCGATGCCGCCGCGAAAGGTGACGGGGCGCTGATGCGGTGCCGCCAGCGCTGCGCCTTCGCCGATGAAGGCGCCCAGTTCCGTCATTTCGGCCAGCACCATGGCCACCACTTCCAGCGCATAGACCTCGTCTTCGGAAAATTCCCGCGCCTCGCGCGACTGCACCACGAGAACGCCGAGGGTTTCGCCAAGGCGCTGGATGGGTACTCCGAGGAAGGAGGAATATACCTCCTCCCCGGTTTCAGGCATGTAGCGGAACCCCTTCGTCTTCGGGGCGTTGGCGGTGTTGATCGGGCGGGCGGTGCGCGCCACCCGGCCCACCAGCCCCTCGCCGATGCGCAGCCGGGTCTGGTGCACGGCCTCCTTCTTCAGGCCCTCGGTGGCGCACAGTTCCAGCGTTTCGGAATCGCGGAACAGGTAGATCGAGCACACCTCGGTGCGCATCGAATCGGCGATCAGATGGGTGATGTGGTTCAGCCGGGCCTGCCCGGCGCTCTCATCGGCCAGCGTGTCGCGCAACCGCCGCAGCAGCTTGCGGCTTTCACTTTCGGTGCGGTCGGCCATGTCCCTCCCGGCCCGTGGTCAGGCGGCTTTCTCCAGTTCGAAGGCATCATGCAGCGCCTGCACGGCAAGTTCCATGTATTTCCTTTCGATGAGAACGGAAATCTTGATCTCGGAGGTGGTGATGACCTTGATGTTGATCCCCTCCGCGGCCAGCGCCCGGAACATCTGGGCCGCCACGCCGGCGTGGCTGCGCATGCCGATGCCCACCACCGAAACTTTCGCGGCCTCGGTATCGGCAACCAGATCGTGGTAGTTGATCTCCCCCGCTTCCCTGGCGGCCTGCAGCGCGCGTTCGGCGCGCTTCACCTGATCCACCGGGCAGGAAAAGGTCATGTCGGTGCGGCCCTCTTCCGAGATGTTCTGCACGATCATGTCCACGTTCACCCCGGCCTCGGCCAGCGGCGTGAAGATGGCGGCGGCGATGCCGGGGCGGTCGGCCACGGAGATCAGCGTCATCTTGGCCTCGTCGCGCGAATAGGCGACGCCCGAAACTACCTTGCTTTCCACGATGTCCTCCTCGTCGCACACCAGCGTGCCCGCGTTTTCGTCATTGTCCTCGAAGCTCGACAGCACCCGCAGCTTCACCTTGTAGCGCATCGCCAGCTCCACCGAGCGGGTCTGCAGCACCTTGGCGCCGAGACTGGCCAGTTCCAGCATCTCCTCGAAGGCGATGCGCTCGAGCTTGCGCGCCTTGCTCGCGATGCGGGGGTCGGTGGTGTAGATGCCGTCGACGTCGGTGTAGATGTCGCACCGTTCGGCCCCGAAGGCGGCGGCAAAGGCCACCGCCGTGGTGTCCGAGCCGCCCCGGCCCAGGGTGGTGATCCGCCCCTCCGGGCTGACCCCCTGAAAGCCCGCCACCACCGCAACCTTCATGCCCTCTTCGAACTTGGCCATGATGTTGTCGGTGGGAATTTCCTCGATGCGCGCCGCGCCATGGGCCGAGTCGGTCTTCAGCGGCACCTGCCAGCCCTGCCAGCTGCGCGCGGGGATGCCCATTTCCTGCAGGGTCAGCGCCATCAGCCCGGCGGTGACGTTTTCGCCCGAGGAGACCACGGCATCGTATTCGCGGGCGTCATAGAGCGGCGAGATCTCGTCCACCCAGCCAACCAGCTCGTTGGTGCGCCCGGCCATGGCCGAGACGATGACGATCACGTCATAGCCCTTTGCGACCTCGCGCCCCACGCGCTTGGCGGCGCGGCGGATGCGATCGAGCGTGGCCACCGAGGTGCCACCGAATTTCATCACGAGGATTGGCATGTCGCCCAGGCCCGCTTTCCGGTTTCATGTCGGGCGTTTCCTATGGGAAGGGGGGAGAAAGGGCAAGGGCGCGGCGCCCCGGCCGAATGGGTGGGCATGTCACCTGCCGGCAGCAAACCGCCCCTTCATCTTGCCGGAAACGCTCCCGGAAACGCTCCCGGAAACGCTTCCGCCTGAGGCGAGGGCCGGTTCAGTTGGTCTTGCGGCTGGGGACGAAGGGCAGCGGGGCCACCGGCACGCCCTCCTCGATCAGTTTCCGCGCGTCCTCCGCCGTGGCTTCGCCGTAGATCGAACGCTCGGGCGCATCGCCCAGATGGATCTTGCGCGCCTCGTCGGCGAAATCGGGGCCGACATACTCGGAATTTTCCTGGATCTTCTTCTTGAGTTCCCGCATCGCCGCCTCGGCGGGCGAGGAGGGCGCAGAGAGCGCATGCATGCGCGGGGCCTCGGGGGCGGGTTCGGCCTCCTGTTGCGGTGCGGCGGCCTTGCGAGAGGGGCGGATGCCCGGCGCCATGATGGCCTTGCGCACGTCTGTGTCGTGGCAGCGCGGACAGTAGACCATCCCGGCCGCCTGCAGCCTGTCGAAGGCTTCGGCCGACTGGAACCAGCTTTCGAAGCCGTGATCATGCGAACATTTCAGAGCGTACCGGATCATGTGATACCCGTATGACGATCCTCGGGGACCATAAGTGCAGGCGGTGGCAAATTCAACGTGCCCTCGGGATTTTCAGGATTTCGCCTTGCGGGGCGCGAAGTTGCGGATCAGTTGCGCCAGTTCCGGGTTGTCCACCGCCGCCGCCGCCTTCTTGCGCGAGAACCACTTGCGCTTGCGCTGGTGGCTTTCGGGGTAGTCGTCGTGCAGCCGCTTCACCTTCACCGCAAACAGCGCCACCACGCAGGGCAGATCGCCGTCTTCGCGCTTCTTGGTGTAGGTGTAGATGCCCAGGCAGTCGCCCTTTGCCTTTCCCTCGACGCCGGCTTCTTCCCAGGCTTCCTGCAGGGCGGTTTCGGCAGGGGTGGCGCCGGGCACCGGCCAGCCCTTGGGGGCGATCCAGCGCCCCCGGGTACGCGAGGTGACCAGCAGGATCTGCACCTTGTCCTGGCGGATGCGGTAGCACAACGCCCCGAACTGGGTACGCAGGCCACGCTTCTGCCGCCCCCGAAGGCGTATCGGACGGTGCTTGATGGTGCTCATGTCCTGCCTTGTCGCCCGTTTCTTCAGGTGTTTCCCACCTGCTTTTCCGTTTTGCCGCCGCTTCTGCCCCTTCTAGCACCGCCCGCCCGGCTTTTCAAAGCGCCCTGACGGGGCCAGGGCGGGCAGGTGCGCCAGCCGCGCCAGCGCCGCCAGCAGCTCTGCGGGCGAGGCCTGCCTGTCCGTCAGCTCCTGCAGGGCGCGCCGTGCCACTTGTGCGATGGCGTCGTTTTCAGCCGCGCCCGCCAGCGCCACCATGGCGCGCGCGAGCCCGGGCGCATCGGCAACCTCGGTGGCCGCGCCCGCCTCGTGCAGGGCGGCGAAGGCGGCCGCGTGGTTGGCGGTATCGGGGCCGTGGATGATGCGAGACCCGAAAGCCGCGGGCTCGAAGGGCGTGTGGCCGCCGCGCGCGCCCAGCGTGCCGCCGATGAAGGTCAGCCCCGATCCGGCATACCACAGCGCCATCTCGCCGGTGGTGTCGGCCAGGAACACCGGGGCATGCGCCGGCGGCAGGGGCGTTTCGCTGCGCCGGGCGAAATGCAGGCCGCGGGCCTCGATCAGCCGGGCCACGCGCGGCGCGCGCTCGGGGTGGCGCGGGGCGAGGATCAGGCGCAGATCGGGCCGCTGCGCAAGGGCCGTGGCGAAGGCCTCCAGCACCACCTCCTCTTCTCCCTGATGGGTGGAGGCGGCCAGGATGGTGCGATCGCGCGGGAAAACCCCCGCCAGCGCCGCCAGTTCCCGGCTGTCGGGCGGCGGGGGCAGGGCGGCCGCCTTGAGATTGAGCACCGCGCCGATGCGCTCGGGCGGCAGGCCGAGGGCGGCAAAGCGCCTGCCGCTCGGCTCGTCAAGCGGAGCCAGGAAGGCGATGGCCTCCATGGTGCGTCGGGCAAGGCGCGGAAATCGCCCCCATAGCGCGGCCGAACGGGCCGACATGCGCCCTGCTGCCACCAGCACCGGCACCCCGGCGGCAGCGCATTCGGCCAGGCGTTGCGGCCAGATCTCGTTTTCCAGCGTCAGCGCGGCCGCCGGCTGCCAGTGGCGCAGGAAGCGGCGCAGGGCGAAGGGATAATCGAGCGGGGCCAGGCGCGCGTGCAGGCGCGGCTCGCCCCAGCCGTGCAGCATCTTGCGGGCGGTGCAGGTGTTGACGGTGGCGATCACCTCAAGGGCGGGCAGGCGGGCGAGCATCTCGTCGATGAGCGGGCGGGCGGCGGCCATTTCTCCGAGGCTGGCGCCATGCAGCCAGATGACGGGGCCTTCGGGGCGCACGCCGCGCCTGCCGCCGAGGCGCTCCCGCAGCTCCGCCACGCCTTCGCGCCCGCGCGCCAGCCGCCACGCGAAAACCGCCGCCCAGGCCGGCAAGGCAAGAATCATGAGGAGGCGGTAGAGCAAGGGGGCGAACCTCGGGTTGCGGCATCGCAGCAAGGTTAGAGGCGGGCGCGGCGCGGGGCAAGGCGGGGC
>WFPZ01000205.1 GCA_015487335.1 Paracoccaceae bacterium | reverse complement strand
TCTCCCAGTCCACGTTGCCGGTAGGTTCGTCGGCCAGCACCACATCGGGCGACATGATCACCGCCCGCGCCAGCGCCGCGCGCTGACGCTCGCCCCCGGAAAGCTCGGGCGGCAGGGCATCGGCCCTCTCGGCCAGCCCGACCCAGGCCAGGAGCTCTTCCAGATCGGCCGGGTTTTCCGGCCGGCCCGCCACCTCCAGCGGCAGGGCCACGTTTTGCGACACCGGCAGGTGGTCGAGAAACTGGCAATCCTGGTGCACCACCCCGATGCGCCGTCGGGCACGTGCGATATCGTCCCGCGTCATCTTGCGCGCCGGCTGGCCGAACAGCTCCACCCGGCCGGCGGTGGCCATGAGATCAAGATAGCACAGACGCAGGAACGTCGTCTTGCCCGAGCCCGACGGGCCGGTCAGAAAATGAAACGACCCCGGCTGCAGGCTGAGGGAAACGCCCGACAGAAGGTCGCTCCCGCCATAGCCATAGGATACATCCTTCAGTTCGATCACGCCCGTTTCCGCCTGTTGCCTGCCGCGACAGTTTTGCCTCACGCCGCCGGCCGATTCAATCGTGCGAGGCGCAAATGCTTGGAAAGTGGGCCTCTCTTTGCTAAAACCCCCGAAAAACGGGGCGACAGGCACTCGAAAGTCACAACAGGCACGGGCTTTCAGCAGAAAAGATGATTTCTTGGGGGCAGGATGCGACTTGTTTGTCCGAATTGCGGTGCACAATACGAGGTTGACGCAAGCCTCATTCCCGATGCCGGGCGGGATGTCCAATGCTCCAACTGCGGCCACACGTGGTTCCAGCGCCCCACTGAAAGCCGGACGATCAGGCCGGCCCCGGCGGAAGGCGAGAATACGCCGCAAGAAGATGCCGCCATTGCGCCCGAAAGTGACGGCACAACGCCGGCCGCGGCCGCCGGAGCCGAAGCCCCGCCCGAACCCGAACCGGAGGCGGACCCCGGGCCCGAAGCCGAACCGGACGAGGCCGCCGCCGCGGCCCGCCAGAAACCCGAGCCCCGCCCCCTCGACGAGGAGGTGGCCGGCATCCTGCGCGAAGAGGCCGAACGCGAAGCCGCCGCCCGCGCCGCCGAGGCCGCCGCCGGGCTGGAGACCCAGGCAGAACTGGGCCTGAGCGAAACCTCCGGAGACATGCCCGCCCGCGAACGCCTGGCCCGCATGAGGGGTGCCGACCAGGAAAGCGCCACGCCGGCAGATACCGCCGCCAGCCGGCGCGACCTGCTGCCCGACATCGAAGAGCTGAATTCCACCCTGACGGCCTCGCCCGAAGACGAGGAAGACGAAGAAGGCATCGTCTCCCAGGAGGCGCGCCGGCGCAGCGGATTCCGGCTCGGCTTTTCGCTCACCGTGCTGCTTATGGCCGCGCTGACGCTGATTTATGTCTACGCCCCGAAGATCGCCGAAGCCCTGCCGCAGACGACCGCCTTCCTCGACAGCTACGTCAACTGGGTAAACGGGCTGAGGCTCGCCCTTGACGGCTGGCTGCAGCGCGCGGTGGAAAAACTCACCGCGCTGGTCTCGCAGATGAGCGGCGAGGACGCCGGTTAGAACAGGCTGCTCTCGATCGCCTTCATTTTCCGGAGGATGCGCGACGGCGACGGTGCCTCCGGCGGGAATATTTTGAGGCAAGATGAAGAAGAGGAAGCCCCCCTTCATCTTGCCTCGAAATACTCTCGGGGGTGAATGGGCACACAGTGCCCAGAGGGGGCAGAAGGCCCCCTCCTGATCCTCACCGGGTCACGGCGAACAGGACAGCAGCCGTCATGCTGCGCGCTCAGAACCTGTCCAGCAGCCGCCTGAGATACTCCAGTTCGATCTTCGGGCGCTCCTGTTCCGAGGAGCGGCGGCGGATCTCGTCCAGCAACTCGCGCGCCCGGCGATAGACATCCTCGCCCTGCAACAGCTGCTCGTCGCTGCCCGCGCGCCCGCTGCGGCCGGTGTCGCGGCCAAGCGGGTCACGCCCGGCGGGGCCCTCCGTCTGGCCCCGGGCATCGCCCTGCCGGCCCTCGCGGCCCTGCTGCTGCGCCATCTGCTCGGCCAGCTGGCGCATGCCTTCGCGCAGGGCCTCCATGGCTTCCGCCTGCCGGTCCAGCGCCCCTGCGAAATCGTTTTCCCGCAGCGCCTCCTCGGCCCCCTCCATGGCCCGGCCGGCCCGCTCCAGCGCCTCGCGTGCCACATCGCCCTGGGGCGTGCCGGCCCCCGGCAGGCCCTGCCTCTGGCGTTCGAGCTGGTCGCGCAGCGCCTGCTGACGCCGCGCAAGCGCCTGGCCCTGGCCCGGCTGCCCGTCCTGCTCGAGGCGCTGATCCTCGCCCGAGCCCTCCTCGTCTGCCGGGGCCGAGCCCCCCGGCTGCCCCGGCTCCTGCCGACGGTCCCGCCCGAACTGGCCACCCTCCGAGAACTGCTCCTGCAGTTGCGAGAAAGTGTCATCGTTCAGCCCCTGCTGGCGGCGCAGGGTATCGGCCAGCCCCTGCATCGACTGCTGACCAGGGTCCTGCCGGCCCGGCCCGCCCTGACCGCGGGTGACCTGCATGTTCTCCATCATCCGGCGCAGCTGGTCGAGAAGCTGCCGGGCCTCGGCGGTACGGCCCTGCTCCATCAACTCCTGCAGCCGGTCGAGCATCTGCTGCAGCTGCCCGGAGGTGATCTCCTGCATGTTCCGGTTTTCGGCCCGGTCTTCGCCCTGCTCCTGCGCCTGTTCGGCCAGCTGCTGCATGTAGTCGCGCATCGCCTCGCGCAGATCGTTCATCAATTCGGCGATTTCCTCGTCGCTGGCGCCGTCGCGGATCGCCTGTTCCAGCCTGTCCTGGGCGCGGCGCAGGCGTTCCAGCGCGTCCGACAGGCGGCCGTCCTCGATCAGCACGGCGATGTCCCACAGCGCCCGGGCGATCTCGTCGCGGCGCGCATCCGTCAGGGGGCCGGCGGCCGCGCCCGCCTCCAGCCGCCGGATCGCCACCCGCAGCATCAGATAGGCGGATTCGGAATCGAAAATCTCATCGGGGCGGTAGCTGACGGCACGCAGCACCCGGGCCACCCGCGTGGCGTTGGCCCGGTTCCACAGCAGATCCCGGCGCTGCTCGGCGATCGCCGCGGCCAGCGGGTTGAAGAAGCGCCGCCCCGGCAAGGTGGCGACGACCGGCTCGGAAGCGCCCTCCTGGCCTGCCGCATCCTGCGCGAAAAGCGTGATCCGCACCGGCAGCCCGGCCCAGGGGTGCTGCGAGAGATCCTCCTCCAGCACTTCGGTGAAGGCGCGCCTGTCGCCGCTGATCGGCATCGGCAGGTCGAGGACGATGCTCTCGCGCGGCTCGGGCTCGGCGGCCAGCCCGTAGCGGCGGTCGGTGGCGGCAAGGTCGAGCTCCAGCTCGGCACGGCCGGAAACCACGCCGTAATCATCGCTGGCCTCGAAGCTCAGCCGCATCTCGCCGCCGACCCGGCGCTGAGGCTCCGCGGAAAGGGCGATGGCGGGCGGGGCGTCGGGCAGGGCGGTGATCTGCCACTCGCGCCCGCCTGGCCCCTCCACCGCGATCACGCCCGAGCGGGCCACCCGGAACCGGCGGGCGGGGCCGGTCTCCTCGCTGCCTTCGGCGGAGGCGGCCGAGACCGTCTCGCGCACCTCAAGCAGCCCGGTCTCGCCATACAGCCGCAGCGTGACCTCGCTGCCCTCGGGCACGGCAAGGGCGCCGGCCCGGACATCGCCGAGATAGATCGAGGGCTTGCCGGTGAAGGCCGGGGGTTCGATCCAGCCTTCCCAGGAGGCCGCCGCGGCATAGCCGGCGCCCCCCGTTCCCGGCACCAGCGAGGTGACGGAGCTAAGCCGCGCAGCCGAACCGAAGACCAGCGCCATGACGAAGGCCAGAAGCGCCACGTAGCGCAGGGCGTATGGGTCGCGCTCGGCCAGGCGCAGGGCGGGCGAGGCGGGGCGGGCGCGGCGGGCCCGCTCGGCCATGCGCTCCAGATGGGCGCGCCAGATCTCTTCGGAGGCCGGATCGCCGGCGCCGACCGCCTGCCGGTCGAGCAGGCTGGTGATCGGACGGCCCGGCAGGGTGGCATCGAGCCGCTCCAGCGCCTCTTGCCGAGACGGCCAGCGAAAGACGCGCAGCCCGTGCCCCAGCGCCACCATCAGAGCCAGGAGGACGAGCGCGCCGGCCCACTGCACCGCCACGCGGGCGAGGGCATCATGCAGGCCGAAAAGCAGGGCCGAGAGCGCCAGCAGCAGGATGGAAAGCGCCGGCCAGAAGGCGCGCAGGCCGCGCTCTGCCACCATGCCCGCGCGGGTCAGGAGCAGGGGCATGCGCAGCGCGCGCATCGTCCTGTCTGGTGTCGAAGGTCTTTCGGCCATGTTTCCCGCGGCTTCGGCCCGGCCGGGAACATCCCGTTTCAGAGCCATGGCGGGATTGTATCGCGGTTTATCATCTCGTCAAAGCTCGGGCGGCGGCGAATGACGGCGAATTGATCCCCCCGCACCATGACCTCGGGGATCAGCGGGCGCGAGTTGTACTCCGAGGCCATCACCGCCCCGTAGGCCCCGGCCGAGCGGAAGGCCACCAGATCGCCCGCCGCCATCGCCGGCATTTCGCGCCCGCGGGCGAAGGTGTCGCCCGTTTCGCAGATCGGGCCGACCACGTCATAGACGGCGCGCTCGGCGCCGGGGGCGGGTTCGGCCACGGGGATGATGTCGTGATGGGCCTCGTACATGGCAGGGCGGACGAGATCGTTCATGCCGCTGTCGAGGATCAGGAATTCCCGGTCCTCGCCGGATTTCACGTAGATGACGCGCGAAACCATGATCCCGGCATTGCCGGCGATCAGGCGGCCCGGCTCGATCTCGATCTCGCAGTCCAGATCGCCCACGGTGCGGCGGATCACCTCGCCATACTCCACCGGCAGGGGCGGGGCGCTGTTGGCGCGCTCATAGGGGATTCCCAGCCCGCCGCCCAGGTCGAGGCGGCGGATGTCGTGGCCCTCGGCGCGCAGCCGGCGGGCCAGCTCGGCCACCCTGCCATAGGCCAGTTCGAACGGCTCCAGATCGGTCAGCTGGCTGCCGATGTGCACGTCGATGCCCACCACCTCCAGCCCCGGCAGGCGGGCGGCGCGGGCGTATACCTCGGCGGCCCGCGAGATCGGGATGCCGAACTTGTTTTCCGCCTTGCCGGTGGCGATCTTGGCATGTGTGCGGGGGTCCACGTCGGGGTTCACCCGGAAGGCCACCGGCGCCACCTTGCCCAGCGACAGCGCCACCTCGTTGAGCGCCTCCATCTCGGGCTCGGACTCCACGTTGAACTGGCGGATGCCGCCCTCCAGCGCGATGCGCATCTCCTCGCGCGTCTTGCCGACCCCGGAAAACACGATGCGCTCTCCAGGAATGCCGGCCGCTCGCGCCTTGAGGTATTCGCCCGCCGAGACCACATCCATCCCCGCCCCGAGATCGCCCATCAGCTTCAGCACCGCGAGGTTGGAATTGGCCTTCATGGCGAAACAGACCAGGTGGTCGAGGCCCTCCAGCGCCTCGTCGAACAGCCGCAGGTGGCGGCTCAGGGTGGCGGCAGAGTAGAGGTAGAAGGGGGTGCCGACGGCGGCGGCGATCTCCGGCACCGGCACGTCCTCGGCATGCAGCACGCCATTGCGGTAGATGAAGTGATCCATGGTTCTCGCCCTCGCACCCGTCGGCCTTTCATGCGACTTGCGGTTTCAGACCCCGGTTTTGCCCCGGTTGCAAGAGGCAAAAGCCCTCAGCGCACCGGCCGGGCGCGCAAAAACAGGTAAAGCGGCAGGGCAAAGCCCAGCCCCCCCAGCGCCAGCCCCGGCAACACCCACAGCGCCGCCCAGTTTCGCCGCACCCGGGTTTCGGCGATCACCCAGAGGGTGAAGGCGGTGCCGGCAATCAGCACTTCGTGCGCCAGTGCGCCGGTGGCCGGGTTGGCCTGCCAGGCGGCCCACAGCCCGGCCGGCGAGAAGCCCTCGGCGCGGGCCCATTCGACATAGCCGGCCATCGGCCGCGCCAGCCCCCAGACCGCCAGCGCCAGATAGGCAATGCGCAGCGGCGAGAGGCTCAACAGGCGTCTCCGACACAGATGCCCAGGACGGTTTCGTTGAACGAGCCGGTGGCGGAGTTGTAGCCCACCGTGGTTTCAACCGAGTATTTCGGTGCGATCGGCTTGCCGTCGGCGCCACAGGCGGCAAGAAACAGCAGCGCCCCCAGTCCGATGGCCCAGGGCGCGCGGCGGCGGACAACGGGCACGGCAGGACGGTCGGCCGGGATCGGGATGGCTGCAGAATGTTTCATTCCAGCTTCTCCTTCCAGCGGGCGATCTGGGCGCGCACGTTTTGCGGCGCGGTCCCGCCATAGGATGTGCGAGAGGCCACCGAATTCTCAACCCCCAGCACGTCGAATACCGCATTCGTGATGCCCGGGTGAACGGATTTCATGTCGTCGAGCGACAGGTCGGGCAGGTCGCACCCCCTGGCCTCGGCCATCGCCACCAGCCGACCCGTGACATGATGGGCCTCGCGGAACGGCAGGTTCAGCTCGCGCACCAGCCAGTCGGCCAGATCGGTGGCGGTTGAAAAGCCGGTGGCCGCGGCCTCGCGAAGGGCCTCTCGGTTGGCCGTCATGTCGCGCACCATGCCTTCCATCGCGGCCAGTGCCAGCATCAGGTTGTCGGCGGCATCGAAGACCTGCTCCTTGTCCTCCTGCATGTCCTTGGAATAGGCCAGCGGCAGCCCCTTCATCACCGCAAACAGCCCCACCGTCGCCCCGAGGATGCGCCCGATCTTGGCCCGGATCAGCTCGGCGGCATCGGGGTTCTTCTTCTGCGGCATGATGGAGGAGCCGGTGGAGAACCTGTCCGAGAGGGTGACGAAGCGGAACTGGGCCGAGGACCAGATCACCAGCTCTTCGGCCAGGCGGGAAAGGTGCATGGCACAGATGGAGGCCGCCGAGAGGAACTCCAGCGCGAAATCCCGGTCGGCGACGGCATCGAGAGAATTCGCTGCCGGGCGGTCGAAACCCAGCGCGCGGGCCGTCATCTCGCGGTCGATGGGAAAGGACGTGCCCGCCAGCGCCGCAGCACCCAGGGGGCACTCGTTCATCCGGGCGCGGGCATCGCGAAAACGGCCGATGTCGCGACCGAACATCTCGACATAGGCCATCATGTGGTGGCCCCAGGTCACCGGCTGGGCCACCTGCAGATGGGTAAAGCCCGGCATCACCCAGTCGGCCCCGGCCTCGGCCTGGGCCAGCAGCGCCCGGATCAGCGCGGTGAGCCCCTCCACCGCGGCGTCGATCTGCTCGCGCACCCACAGCTTGAAATCGGTCGCCACCTGATCGTTGCGCGAACGCGCGGTGTGCAGCCTGCCGGCGGGCTCTCCGATGAGCTCCTTCAGCCGGGCCTCGACATTCATGTGGATGTCCTCCAGCTCGGTGGAGAACGGGAAATCGCCGGCCTCTATCTCTGACAACACCGTGAGAAGGCCTTCCCTGATCGCCTCGGCATCTTTATCGGTAATGATGCCCGTGGCCGCCAGCATGGCGGCATGGGCACGGGACCCGGCGATGTCCTGGGCATAGAGCCGCCTGTCGAAGCCGATCGAGGCGTTGATCGCCTCCATGATCGCATCGGGCCCGGCGGCGAAGCGCCCGCCCCACATCGTGTTCTGGGTCCTGGTGGTCATGTCGTACGTCCCGGAGGGTTTCATGCGCTGGTTCCGTCTCGCCGTCCTCTACACGGCCCTTGCGCTCGGTGCAAATGCCGCCGTCGCCGATGTCGCCCACCTCGAGGCGCTGCGGGAGGGCTCGATGAAGAAGCTGGTGTTCTCCGAACCGCGCGAGGTTTCGCAGGTTCCCTTCACCGACCCGGAGGGCAACGAATACCGGCTGGAGCAGTGGAAGGGCAAATACGTGCTGCTCAACTTCTGGGCCACCTGGTGCGTGCCCTGCCGGCGCGAAATGCCGGCGCTGGAGGCCCTGCAGAACGAGTTCGGCGGCGATGACTTCGAAGTGGTGACCATCGCCACCGGGCGCAATCCGCTGCCCGGAATCCGCCGTTTCTTCCGGGAAATCGGGGTGAGCAACCTGCCGATCCTGCTGGACCCGCAACAGACCCTGGGGCGCGACATGGCCGTGTTCGGCCTGCCCACCACCATGCTGCTTGACCGCGAGGGACGCGAGATCGCCCGGGTGCGCGGCGATGCCGAGTGGGACAGCGAAAGCGCCTTCGCCATCATCCGCGCCCTGATCGCCGGCGAAAGCTGATCCCGCTCAGGCCATTGCCGCCACCTGGGCATGGCGCGGGCAGCTCACCACGTGGTCGTTGACCATCCCCACCGCCTGCATGAAGGCATAGGTGATGGTCGGCCCGCAGAACCGGAACCCGGCAGCCTTCAGATCTTTCGAGATGCGCTCCGAAAGCCCTGTGCGCGCCGGAATCTCGGCAACGGAGCGATAGGCGTTCTGCACGGGGCGGCCGTCCACGTAGCGCCACAGGAAATCGGCAAATCCCTCACGCGCCTCGATCTCGCACCAGGCGCGGGCATTGGCGATGGCGGCCTCGATCTTGCCGCGATGGCGAATGATTCCCGAATCGCCCAGCAGGCGCGCCACGTCCGCCTCGCCCCATGAGGCGATGACTTCCGGATCGAAGCCGGCAAAGGCGGCGCGGAAATTCTCGCGCTTGCGCAGGATGGTGATCCAGGCCAGCCCGGCCTGGAACCCGTCCAGCACCAGCTTCTCGAACAGGGCGCGGCCATCTCTCTCGGGCACGCCCCATTCCTCGTCGTGATAGGCGACATACAGCGGGTCCTGCCCGCACCACTCGCAGCGTCTCTCCATCGCGGATCCCCCATGCGCCCGGTCGTGAAACAGTTTATTCAAATTGGAACCAAATGCGAACGTTTACCAGATCTTCACGGACTCGGCCCCATGCTCCCTTTCAGCGAAGGAGGCCCGGATGGTGCGGCAGGTGGATGGAACCGGCAAGGCGGACGGGGGGATAAGACCGCTCAGCGACCCGCTGAGCGAGGCGATGCAGGCCCGCGCCCGCGATGCTGTAAACATGGTGCGTGAGGCGCTTGAAAAGCGTCAGGTGATGCTGGCCTACCAGCCCGTCGTTCAGGCAGCCCGCCCCGACCGCCCGGCCTTCTACGAAGGGCTGATACGGGTGCTGGACAGCGCCGGGCGGGTGATCCCGGCCAACGATTTCATCGATTCGGTCGAGCAGGACGAACTCGGCCGCCGGCTCGACTGCCTTGCGCTGGAGATGGGGCTGGAAGCCCTGTCCTCGGTGCCGGGGCTGCGACTGGCCATCAACATGTCCGCTCGTTCGATCGGCTACCGGCCCTGGCTGCAGGTCCTCGAACGCGGCCTGCAGCGCGATCCCACGACGGCAGAGCGGCTGATTCTGGAGATCACCGAAAAATCCGCAATCACCATGCCCGAAGTGGTGCAGGCCTTCATGAGCGATCTGCAAAGCCGCGGCATCGCCTTCGCGCTCGATGATTTCGGCGCCGGCTACACCGCCTTCCGCCACCTGCGCGATCTCTATTTCGACATTCTCAAGATCGATGGCCAGTTCATCCGCGGCATCCATGCCAATCCCGACAACCAGGCGCTTACTCGGGCCCTCATTTCGGTGGCACGCCATTTCGACATGGTGACCATAGCCGAATCCGTGGAATCGGCGCATGATGCCAGGTTTCTCGCCGATATCGGGGTGGACTGCATGCAGGGATATCACTTCGGCGCCCCGACGCTTGCCCCCCGATGGCTGGAAGCAGCGAGCAAACGCGCGGTGGCGGGGTAGCGGATGCCGCCATGCCCGTATGCACGCGGTACCGCCTCCGCCTTCCAGGCTGGATTGTATACACTGGAACACCGCAATAGTTGATTTTTCTGCGCCTGCAGCATAGGAGGATCCCACCGGGTGGGGCCTTGGACTGCTGAACTTGTTCAGCACTGGCTTTCCGCCGCATCATTCTGGAGAGAGCCACCATGACCAACGTCGTCATCGTATCTGCCGCACGCACCCCCGTGGGCAGCTTCAACGGATCCTTCGCCAATACCCCCGCACATGAGCTGGGTGCCGCCGTGCTCGAGGCGCTGGTTGAACGCGCCGGGATTGAGAAGTCCGAAGTCTCCGAAACCATCCTCGGCCAGGTTCTTGCCGCGGGCCAGGGCCAGAACCCGGCCCGCCAGGCGCATGTGAAGGCCGGCCTGCCGATCGAAAGTGCTGCCTGGGGAATCAACCAGGTTTGCGGTTCAGGCCTGCGCGCGGTCGCGCTGGGGGCCCAGCACATCCAGCTGGGCGATGCCGCCATCGTCGCCGCCGGCGGACAGGAAAACATGAGCCTGAGCCCCCACGTGGCGCATCTGCGCGCCGGCTACAAGATGGGCGACGTGAAGTTCATCGATTCGATGATCCGCGACGGCCTGTGGGACGCCTTCAACGGCTATCACATGGGCCAGACCGCCGAGAACGTGGCCGAGAAATGGCAGATCAGCCGCGAGATGCAGGACGAATTCGCGCTCGCCAGCCAGAACAAGGCCGAAGCCGCCCAGAAGGCCGGCAAGTTCGACGAAGAGATCACCCCCTTCACCGTGAAGACCCGCAAAGGCGACATCGTCGTCGACAAGGACGAATACATCCGCCACGGCGCCACGCTGGAGAGCATCCAGAAGCTGCGCCCGGCCTTCGTCAAGGACGGCACCGTGACGGCGGCAAATGCCTCGGGCATCAACGACGGCGCCGCCGGCGTGCTGCTGATGAGCGCCGAAGAGGCCGAGCGGCGCGGGATCGAGCCGCTCGCGCGCATCGCCTCCTATGCCACCGTCGGGCTCGACCCGGCAATCATGGGCGTGGGGCCGGTGGGGGCCAGCCGCAAGGCGCTGGAGAAGGCCGGCTGGAAGGTCGAAGACCTTGACCTGGTGGAAGCCAACGAGGCCTTCGCCGCCCAGGCCTGCGCCGTCAACAAGGACATGGGCTGGGATCCGGAAATCGTGAACGTCAACGGCGGCGCCATCGCCATCGGCCACCCGATCGGAGCCTCGGGCGCGCGCATTCTCAACACGCTGCTGTTCGAGATGAAGCGCCGCAGCGCGAAGAAGGGCCTCGCCACGCTGTGCATCGGCGGCGGCATGGGGGTGGCCATGTGCGTGGAACGCCCCTGAGCCCTATCTCGGGAACTTTGGCATTGCGCAACAAAGTTGCGCAATGCTACCCTGATTTCGAATAAAAATTGCTTACCAGAACGGAGTTTGAAATGCCCCGAATCGCACTTGTCACCGGCGGAACCCGCGGCATCGGCGCCGCCATCAGCACCGCACTGAAAGACGCCGGCTATACCGTCGCCGCCAACTATGCCGGCAATGACGAGGCGGCGGCGAAATTCACCGAAAGCACCGGCATCCCCGCCTACAAGTGGTCGGTGGCCGACTATGACGCCTGCGTCGAGGGCATTGCCAGGGTCGAGGCCGATCTGGGCCCCATCGACGTGCTGGTCAACAACGCCGGCATCACGCGCGATGCCATGTTCCACAAGATGACCCCGCAGCAGTGGAAAGAGGTGATCGACACCAACCTGAACGGGCTGTTCAACATGACCCACCCGATCTGGCCGGGCATGCGCGAGCGCCGCTTCGGCCGGATCATCAACATCAGCTCGATCAACGGCCAGAAGGGGCAGGCGGGGCAGGTGAACTATTCCTCTTCCAAGGCGGGCGATCTGGGCTTCACCAAGGCGCTGGCCCAGGAGGGGGCGCGCGTGGGCATCACGGTGAACGCCATCTGCCCCGGCTACATCGGCACCGAGATGGTGCGCGCGATCGACGAGAAGGTCCTCAAGGAGCGCATCCTGCCGCAGATCCCGGTGGGGCGGCTGGGCGAGCCCGAGGAAATTGCCCGCTGCGTGGTATTTCTGGCCGCCGACGAAGCGGGGTTCATCACCGGCTCCACGATTTCTGCCAATGGCGGGCAGTACTTCGCCTGAAGCCGGGCCATCGCCTATGCCGCCGGCCCGGATGTTCCGGGCCGGTTTTTCATTGATGCCGGGCGCCGGACAGGTGAAAACCCTGGAATGACCCGCACCAAGGCCACCGCCATCGGATTTTTTGCCGTGCTCTTGTGGGCGCTGCTGGCGTTGCTGACGGTAGGCAGCGCGCCGGTTCCTCCACTGCAGCTCAACGCCATGGCCTTCGGGCTGGGCGGGCTGGTCGGGCTGGCCTGGATGCTGCGCAACCGCCGGCTCCATGTGCTGGCGCAGGTAAAATGGCCCGTCTATGCCTTCGGCACGGCCGGGTTGTTCGGTTATCACTTCCTCTATTTCTCGGCCCTGCGAGGCGCACCCCCGGCCGAGGCAGGGCTGATCGCCTACCTGTGGCCGCTGCTGATCGTCCTGTTTTCCGGCATGCTGCCGGGCGAGCGCCTCCGCCCCGGTCACGTGGCCGGGGCGCTTGTCGCGCTGGCCGGAGCGGCAATGGTGTTTGCCGGCGGGATCTCGGGCTTTCGGGCGGAAAACCTGCCCGGGTTCGCCTTTGCCGGCGCGGCAGCCCTGACCTGGGCAACATATTCGGTGGGCTCGCGCCGTCTGGGCCACGTACCCACGGAAAGCGTGACGGTTTTCTGCTTCGCCACCGCGGCGCTGTCTCTGGCGGCCCATCTGGCCCTGGAGAAAACCGCCTGGCCACAAGGTGCGCCTGGCTGGGGGGCGGTCGTGGCTCTGGGCCTCGGGCCGGTGGGGCTGGCCTTCTACCTGTGGGACATGGGCGTGAAGCGCGGAAACATCCAGCTTCTGGGCGTCGCCTCATACACGGCACCCGTTCTGTCAACACTCGCCCTCGTCCTGGCGGGCATCTCCCCGGCAAGCTTGTCGCTGTTCATGGCGGCCCTGCTGATTGCCGGCGGCGCCCTTCTGGCCGCACGGGCCAGCAGATCCAATGACGATCAGGCGTGAGAAAGCCTTTCTATTTCTTCCTTGAGCCGGAGCTTCTCCTTCTTGAGTTTCCTGATCTGGAGATCGTCGATTGAGGGGCTTCTTTGCGCGGCCTCGACTTCTTCCGAGAGTATCTGATGTTTCCTGCGGAGTTCCTGCAGATGCGAGCTCAGGCTCATGAGCATGCTCCTCTCGATATGGTTTCCGTATCCCGATTGCAGCACAGAAAACCCTTCTTGTCACGTTTCCGTCTCGCGCAGCGCATCGGGCGGGCCAGAACAGACTGGCCTCACAGTTTTACGAAAGCCTTAATCAGGTAATTTCAAGAGGCGCCGCTTCACGAAGAATTGCCCGCACTTCCGGGGTGTAGCTGTCTTCGTCCCGCTCGTGCCGCGCCCCTTCATGCAGGACCAGCGGCGCCAACAGGCGGAAAGCGGCCCGCCCCCCCTTGCGCGCCTGCACGATGACCAGCTCTGCGGCGCGGCCGGCGCGCGGGGCCAGCGGCTTGACCACCACCGAGCCCAGCCTCCCATCCATCGCCGACAGGAGGTCGGGCAGGCGCGCGGCGCGCTGGATCAGCGTCAGGTATCCGCCGGGGCGCAAGCGGCGGGTGGCTGCGTCGATCCAGTCTGAAAGCCTCGTCTCTCCCGCCCGCCCGATGGCGCGGCCGGCATCGGCTGACGGGGTGCCGCTGACCGTCTGGAAATAGGGCGGGTTGGCAAGGACATGGTCGAAGCTGCGGGCGCGCAAATCAGGCGGCAGTGCACGCAGATCGGCTGTGAACACGGCCAGCTCCATGCCGTTTTCCTCTGCGTTGCGCCGGGCCAGGGCCGCATAATCTTCCTGCAGTTCCACCCCGTGCAGCGCCAGCCCCGGCACGCGCACCCCAAGGCACATCACGGCCACCCCCGCGCCGCAGCCCAGCTCCAGCACCGCCTGGCCGGGGCGCGCGGGCACGGCCGCGGCCAGCAGCACCGGGTCCGCCCCAGCCCGATAGCCCCGGCGCGGCTGGAACAGGCTCAGCCGCCCTCCCAGGAAACTGTCGCGGCTCAGATCTTCCTTTCCGAAGGCCACCGTTCAGCGCCCGAGATCGATTTCATTGTCGCGCATCACCCTCTCGGCACGCACATGATCCTCTTCGCGAACCATCAGGCGGCGCGGCAAGACGCCAATGCTGCCCTCGAGCACGCTCATGTGGACGTCGACGGGAAAGCAGTCTATATCCTCGCCCTTGAGAAGGGCCGAGGCATAGGCGATCACCGTCGGGTCTGTCGTGCGAAGAAGCTCCTTCATGTTCCGAGACTTAAGGGCAGACCTCCGCGTTTGTCGAGACAGGTGACGAGACCGTGATGGGATTGGACAGCCCTTCCGTTAGGCCACACGAACGGCTGGCCGCGTATCTCGAGGCCGAGATGACCGCCGTCAACCGCCTGATCCGGGAGCGCATGGCCTCGGAAAACGCCCCGCGCATCCCCGAGGTGACGGCACATCTGGTGGAGGCCGGCGGCAAGCGGCTGCGGCCCATGCTGACGCTCGCCGCCGCACGGATGTGCGGCTATGACGGGCCCCATCACATCCACCTTGCGGCAACGGTCGAATTCATCCACACCGCCACCCTGCTGCATGACGACGTGGTCGACGAAAGCCGCCAGCGCCGCGGCCGGCCCACCGCCAACCTGCTGTGGGACAACAAGTCTTCGGTGTTGGTGGGCGATTACCTGTTTTCGCGCTCCTTCCAGCTGATGGTCGAAACCGGCAGCCTGCGGGTGCTCGACATCCTCGCCAATGCCTCGGCAACGATCGCCGAAGGCGAGGTGCTGCAGCTGACCGCCGCCCAGGACATCACCACCACCGAGGAGACCTATCTCAAGGTGGTGCGCGGCAAGACGGCAGCCCTGTTCGCCGCCGCCACCGAGGTGGGCGGGGTGATCGCGGGCGCCCCCGAGGCGCAGGTCACGGCACTGCGAGAATACGGCGACGCGCTGGGGATCAGCTTCCAGATCGTCGATGACCTGCTGGATTACGGCGGCGCCACCGAGACGATCGGCAAGAACATCGGCGACGACTTCCGCGAGCGCAAGTTGACGCTGCCGGTGATCAAGGCCATCGCCAACGCCAGTGAGCAAGAGCGCACCTTCTGGGAACGCACCATCGGCAAGGGCCGGCAGGAGGCCGGCGACCTCGAGCAGGCGCTGGACATCCTGCACCGCCACCGCGCCCTGGAGGCCGCCCGCGCAGACGCCCTCGCCTGGTCGGCCCGCGCCAAGGCGGCCATGGCCGAACTGCCCTCCAACAATCTGCGCGAAATGCTCCTGGATCTGGCCGATTACGTGGTGGCGCGGGTCAGCTAGCCCCCCTTCATCTTGCAAAAAATACTCCCGGGGGTGCGGGGGCAGGCAGCCCCCGCATCCTCATCTTCCGGGCGCATCTCCGGCCTGCCATGACGCCGCGGCGCGCACCCACCAATCGGGAAAGGCCCGCGCCAGCCCCTCGGCCGCTTGCCTGGCCGCCGCCGCATCGCCATAGAGCCCGAAGCAGGTGGCGCCCGAGCCCGACATGCGTGCCAGCAGGCAGCCCTCGGTCTCGGCAAGGCGCGCCAGCACCTCCCCGACCGCCGGCGCCAGGGCACGGGCCGGGGTTTCCAGATCGTTGCGCAGGGCGCCCAGCCAGCGGCAGAACGAGGCTACCCCGTCCCAGACAGGCAACTCTTCCGGCATGGGGGCGTTTTCCTTTTTCTCCAGGGCCGCGAAGACCTCGGGGGTGGAAAGCGACGTGCCGGGGTTGACCAGCACGAAGTGCAGCGGAGGGATGGCCACCGGTTGCAAACGCTCGCCGATGCCGCGCATCCGCACGGGCCGCGCGGCCAGACAGGCCGGAACGTCCGCCCCAAGCGGGGCAAGGGCCGCCGCGTCGGGCAGGGGCAGCCCGCAAAGCGCGGCAATGGCGCGCACCGCCGCCGCCGCATCGGCCGATCCGCCCCCCAGCCCCGCCGCAACCGGCAGCGCCTTGTGCAGCCTCAGCGCCGCGCCCAGGCCCGGCGGGCAGACCATCCTTGCCGCCCGGAGCACCAGGTTGTCGTCTCCCGTCGGCACCTGCCCGGCCATCGGCCCGGCAAGCGCCAGCGAAAGCTCCGCGGCCGGTTCGGCAAACAGCTCGTCCCCCGCATCGACAAAGACGACCAGGCTGTCGAGCAGGTGATATCCGTCATCGCGCCGGCCCGTGACATGGAGCGTGAGGTTGACCTTGGCCGGTGCGAAGGCGCTAGCCGCCATTGGAGTGTGCCAGGGGTTCGGCCCCTTCTTCCTCGAGCACCGCGTCCAGCCCCACCTCCAGCTTGCGCCGGATGCGCGCGGCGTCCTTTTCCTCGGGGCCGAGCGAAAGCGCCCGGCTCCACTGGAAGCGGGCCTCGCGCTTGCGCCCCACCGCCCAGTAGACATCGCCCAGGTGATCATTGAGGATCGGATCCATCGGCATCAGCTCGACGGCGCGTTCCATCTGCACCACCGCCTCGTCATAGCGGCCAAGGCGGTAAAGCGCCCAACCCAGCGAATCGGTGATGTAGCCGCTGTCGGGGCGTTTCTGGACGGCGGTGCGGATCATCCCCAGCGCTTCGTCGAGCCGGGTGTTCATCTCGACGTAGGAATAGCCCAGGTAGTTGAGCACCTGCGGCTGATCCGGTTCCAGTTCCAGCGCCTTGCGGAAATCGGCCTCGGCCTTCTCCCACTGGTCGGTGCGCTCGTAGGTGATGCCGCGGGCGAAATATACCGACCACTGCGAGGGCTCGGGCCGGCCGTAAAGGGCGATGGCCCGGCTGTAGGCTCGGCCTGCCTCCTCGTAGCGCTTCATCCGCCTGAGCTCGTCGCCCAGGGCCACGTGAACGGCGGGCCGATCGGGGAAGCGCCTGGCCAGACGCTCCAGCGCCTCCACCGCGGCCTCCTGGTCTCCGGCCAGGCGCAGGGCGCGGGCGCGGCCCAGTTCGGCGGCCTCGTAGGCGGGGCTGTCGGGCGAGATGCTCTCGTAGGTGGCGGTGGCCAGTTCGTAACGGCCCAGACGCTCGAGCAATTGCGCGGCAAGAATGATCGCATCCTCGTTGTCGGGGCGCAGATATTGGGCAATACGGGTGTACAGCAGCGTGTATCCGTCATTGCCCTCGCCCATCAGTGCCCCGGCCACGCCGAAGAACACCTCGGCCACACCGTCGCGCGCATCGCGGACGATGCTCAGCGGCAGGGTCTCGCCGGCGGCGAGGCGGCTGCGCAACCGGGTGAGATCCGGATCGAAAGCGCTGCCGAAGGCGGCATAGAGAAGCTCGATGGCCTGGCGGTTGCGCTCAAGCTGGCTGAGGATCTCCACCCGGGCGATGACCGAACGGCGGGTGGCCGGAATTTCGGGCCCGGCCGCACCTGACAGGATGGCCTCGGCAGCCTCCAGATTGCCGACCATCGCCAGCGCCAGCGCCTTGTGGTAGGCGGCGAAGCTTTGCAGCCCCTCTTGCCGGGCCACCGCATCGAAGGATTCCAGCGCCTGCGACATCCGCCCCTGCCCGGCCTGAATCCAGGCCAGGGACAGCCCGTCGATCAGCGGGCCCAGGCGCCCCGCCTCGCGCAGGATGCGGTAGGCGGCGTCGAAATCGCCGTTGCGCACCGACTCGGCCAGCAGCAGCGTGGCGGCCACCTGGCTTTCGGGGTCCGCCTCGGCAAGCTGGCGGGCTATGGGCAGCGCGCGGGTGATGTCGCCCAGCCCGATCAGGGACAGGACGGCGCGCTCCATCAGGTCCCGGTTGCCCGGATCCTTGGCGAGGGCACGGACGTAATACTGCGAAGCGGCGGCGAAATCGTGCTGCTGTTCGGCGCTGCGCGCAGCCAGGTAGGCCCCCGCCCCCGTATCGGCCAAGGAAGGCGCGACCAAGGCCACGGCCGCGGCAATCGACAGGACAAGCGCGCGGATCGGTTTGCGGTAATTCAAGGACGGCACCCCTTCAGGTCGGTCATGGGCGCGAACCTATCCCGTCGCGCCCATGAAAACAATGCACCGGGCCGCCCCGGCCAGGCCGTCTGACGCAGGCGTTACATGTTGGGATAGTTCGGCCCGTCGCCGCCCTGCGGGCAGGTCCAGACGATATTCTGCGAGGGGTCCTTGATGTCGCAGGTCTTGCAGTGCACGCAGTTCTGGAAGTTGATCACGAAACGGGCCGGCGCGCCATCTTCCTGCACCACCTCGTAGACCCCGGCCGGGCAGTAGCGCTGCGCCGGTTCGGCATATTCCGGCAGATTGATCCGGATCGGGACCTCCGGATCCTTCAGCTTCAGGTGCGGGGGCTGGTTTTCCTCGTGGTTGGTGAAGGAGAACGCCACGTTGGTCAGCCGGTCGAAGCTGAGGGTTCCGTCGGGTTTGGGGTAGTCGATCGGCTTGTGCTTCGCCGCCGGCTCCGTGGCTTGGGCATCGGTCTTGCCGTGTTTGAGGGTGCCGAACGGCGAGAAGCGGAAGATGGTCTGGAACCACATGTCGAACCCGCCCAGCGCCAGCCCGCCGAGCGGGCCGAAACGGCCGTTGAGCGGCGCCACGTTGCGCACCCGGTGCAGGTCGCGCCCCACCGGGCCGGTGCGCAGCGCCTCGTCGTAGGATTCCAGCACGTCGCCGGCGCGCCCGGCCCTGATGGCGGCATGGGCCGCCTCGGCGGCGGCGATGCCCGAGAGCATGGCGTTGTGGTTGCCCTTGATGCGCGGCAGGTTGATCAGCCCCGAGGCGCAGCCCAGCAGCGCCCCGCCGGGGAAGGCCGACTGCGGTATCGACTGGAACCCGCCCTTGGCCACGGCGCGCGCCCCGTAGGCCACCCGCTTGCCGCCCTCCAGCACCTTTGCCACCTCCGGGTGGTGCTTGAAGCGCTGGAATTCCATGTAAGGGTAGAGATACGGGTTCCTGTAGTTCAGATCGACGATATAGCCGATGAACACCTGGTTGTTCTCGGCGTGATACATGAAGGAGCCGCCCGAGTTCTTCCACCCCAGCGGCCAGCCCATGGAGTGCACCACCAGCCCCTCGCGGTGGTTTTCCGGCTTTACCTCCCAGATTTCCTTCAGCCCGATACCGAATTTCGGCACGTCCGACTTCGCATCGAGCGAAAACCTCTCGATCACCTGTTTGGAAAGCGACCCCCGCGCGCCTTCGGAGAGGAACACGTACTTGCCGTGCAGTTCCATCCCCGGTTCGTAGTTCGGCCCCGGCGTGCCGTCGGGGTTCAGCCCGAACTCACCGGCCACCACGCCCTTCACCTCGCCGTTCTCTCCCCATACCAGCTCCGAGCAGGCCATGCCGGGGAAGATCTCCACCCCCAGCGCCTCGGCCTCGCCGGCCAGCCAGCGGCAGACATTGCCCATCGAGACGATGTAGCAGCCGTGGTTGTTCATCAGCGGCGGCATCAGGAAGTTGGGGATGCGCAGCCGGCCGGCCTCGCCGAAGAGGTAGAACCTGTCCTTCCTGACCGGCACGTTGACGGGCGCGCCGCGTTCCTTCCAGTCGGGGATCAGCGCATCGAGGCCCGATGTGTCCAGCACCGCGCCGGAGAGGATATGCGCGCCCACCTCCGAGCCCTTCTCCAGCACCACCACGGAAAGATCGGCATCGAGCTGCTTGAGCCGGATCGCCGCCGAAAGCCCGGCCGGGCCCGCGCCCACGATCACCACATCGTATTCCATCGACTCGCGTTCAATCTCGGCCATGTTTCCCCCTTCTTCCGGCACGGACCGGAATTGCGAAATGTCGGTCCCGCCCTCGTTATCGCACGCGTGACGAACCGGTCAATCGCGACACGGCGTTACGCCCTTCCGGCCGCCCCGTCGGCGAAAAACCGGCTCCGCCCTGCCGGCGCCGTTCTTTCTCTTGCATTCCGGGGCTCTCTCGGTTCATTTGGCCGCAAGTCGGC
This sequence comes from Paracoccaceae bacterium, assembly GCA_015487335.1. Classification (GTDB taxonomy): domain Bacteria; phylum Pseudomonadota; class Alphaproteobacteria; order Rhodobacterales; family Rhodobacteraceae; genus S012-89. The sequence goes on along the minus strand of WFPZ01000205.1, from coordinate 15,375 downwards.
GGCCTCTGGCCGTGACGGAAAATGTTGCGAGTTTCGCAAGGGCTGGCCGAGAAACATGGAAAAGATACCTATGACCCGCGCGGGCCATTCCGCGCTGAACGAAGAGCTGAAGCAGCTCAAGAGCGTCGAGCGCCCGGCCATCATCAGGGCGATTGCCGAGGCGCGCGAGCATGGCGACCTCTCGGAAAACGCCGAATACCACTCGGCGCGCGAAAAGCAGAGCTTCATCGAGGGCCGCATCAAGGAAATCGAGGGGCTCCTGTCGCTGGCCGAGGTGATCGATCCGGCAAAACTGTCCGGCCCGATCAAGTTCGGCGCCACGGTAACCCTGGTGGACGAGGACACCGAAGAGGAAAAGACCTACCAGATCGTCGGCGAGGCCGAGGCCGACATCGAGGCGGGCAAGCTCAACATCCGCTCGCCGCTGGCGCGCGCGCTGATCGGCAAGGAAGAGGGCGACAGCGTAGAGGTGCGCACCCCCGGCGGCGAAAAGGCTTACGAGATCGTATCGGTCAGATACATCTGAAGCTTCTGGCCGCAATGCGGAGGCGACGATGGCCGAACCCGGACAGGAAAAGCCGATGGACCTCGGGATCTTCTCGCGCCGCAGCAAGGGGCCGCAGGTCACCACCACCGAACTGGTGGCCGGCGCGGCCTCGGCGCTGTGGCTGCTTGCGGTGACGCTGTTCTTCGTCTTCGCCTCGGGCCGCGGCGAGGGCGGCGGCCCGAGGGCGGACGTGGTGAACTTCGTGACGACCTTCGTCGCCATCTTCCTGCCGGTGGCGCTGATCTGGGTGGCCGCAGCCGCGGCGCGTTCGGCGCGGGTGATGCGCGAAGAGGCCGCACGGCTGGAGGCCGCGGTGAACGCCATGCGCCACAGCTACCTGCAGCAGCAGCAATCGGGCGCGGCCCCGCTCGGCCCTTCCTTCGAGAAGAAGCTTGAGGAAATCGCCGCCGCCCAGCGCAAGACCGAAGAGAAGCTGGCCATGTTCACCTCGATCCGCCCCGCCGCGGAAGAGGCCGAGGCCGAGCGCAAGGCCGCCCTGCCCGCAGGCGAATCCGCGGCCGAGGCCCAGCCCAGCCTGGCCCTTGACACCCCGGACGAGCCCCTGGCCCCGCCGCTCTCGGTGGCTGATTTCATCCGCGCCCTGAACTTCCCCGACGACCCGGAAGACAAGGAAGGCTTCCGCGCCCTGCGTCGGGCCTTGCAAGACCGCTCGGCCGCGCAGCTGGTGCAGGCCGCCCAGGACGTGCTGACCCTGCTGTCGCAGGACGGCATCTACATGGACGATCTGCGCCCCGACCGGGCGCGGCCCGAAATCTGGCGACGCTTCGCCAAGGGCGAGCGCGGCAAGACGGTGGCCATGCTGGGCGGCATCCGCGACCGCTCGGCGCTGGCGCTGGCCGCCGGGCGGATGCGCCAGGACCCGGTGTTCCGCGACTCGGTGCACCACTTCCTGCGCCGCTTCGACCGCACCTTCTCGGAATTCGAGAAAACCGCCACCGACGAAGAGATCAACGCCCTGGCCGACACCCGCACCGCGCGCGCCTTCATGCTGCTGGGGCGGGTGACGGGCACCTTCGACTGAACCGCTACAGCCCGAAGCCGGAAAACGGCAGGTAGCGCACCATGTCGCCGGGCCGGATGTGGCGGCCCTCGTCCTCCAGCTCCACCAGCCCGTCGGCCCAGACCAGCCCCGAGACGCGGCCCGAACCCTCGCTTTCGTAAACCTCCACCTGCCCGTCGGCCCGCATCCGGGCACGCAGATACTCGCGCCGCCCCGGCCGCTTGCGCTTCTCGAAGGCTGCCGGCAGCTGCAGGGCCGCCGGTTCGGGCCAGCCGGCGCCGGCCAGCTGCGAAAGCGCCGGGCGGGCGAAGATCAGCGCGCAGACGAAGGCCGCCACCGGGTTGCCGGGCAGGCCGAACACCGGCACGCCGGCCCACATTCCCAGCGCCAGCGGGCGGCCCGGCTTGATCGCCACCCGCCACAGCGAAAGCGCGCCGACCTCCTCCAGCAGGGCCGAGACGTGATCTTCCTCGCCGGCCGAGGCCCCGCCGCTGGTCAGGATCACGTCCACCCTGTCCGCCGCCTCGTCCAGCACCGCGCGCAGCCGGGCGCGGTCATCGGCCACATGGCCGAGGTCCACCGCCTCATGGCCCCATTTCCGGGCCAGCCCCAGCAGCATCGGGCGATTGGCGTCATAGGTCTTCGAGGGCTCCGCCGTGGCGCCCGGCTCCACGATCTCGTCGCCGGTCGAGAGCACACCCACGCGCAGCGGCTCGAAAACCTCCACCTGCGAGCGGCCCACCGCGGCAAGCAGCGCCAGGTGCTGCGGCCCAAGGTGCCGGCCCGCGCTCAGCACGGGCTCTCCCGCCTTCGCATCCTCCCCCGCCGGGCGGACGTTCGCCCCCTTCTTCAGCGGTCCGTTGAAGGACAGCCGCCCGCCCTCGGCCACCACGTCCTCCTGCATGATGATCGTATCCACCCCGGGCGGGATCAGGGCCCCGGTGAGGATGCGCACCGCATGGCCTGGGGGCACGGTGCCCTCGAAGGGGGCGCCGGCGGCCGAGCGGCCCTCGAGCAGCGGCAGGCTTTGCGCCCCCTCGCCGGTGGCGGCATGAGCCAGGCCGTAACCGTCCACCGCGGAATTGGCATGCGGAGGGTTGGAGCGCAGCGCCACCGCATCGCTGGCCAGCACCCGGCCCAGCGCCTTTGCCACCGGCATCGTCCGGCGACCCACCACCGGGTGCAGGCTGTCGCGCAGCCGGGCAAGAACCTCGTCCACGGGGGCCCATTCCACCCCGTCGGGCAGGGCGAAGCAGTCATCGCGCAGTTTCGGCGGCGCGGGAGGTGCGGCAGGTTCGGCGGGCTGTGGCGCCAGTCCCGTCTCGGACAGGATGAAATCGGCCACCGCGGCGGTATCGTCGAGGTGAAACACCGGTATCTCCAGCCCTTCCAGCGGCACGTCCGAGGCCACGGCCCGCACCGTGGGATCGCCCGGCGCGATCAGCGGCTTGCCGGTTTCGGCGCGGTGAGCCTCCACCTTGGGATGGTCGTCGCGCTTGTAGCCCTCGATCAGCACCAGATCGACGGGCGACAGCCGGGCCAGCAGGCGCTCCAGCGGGGCCTCCCCCTCGGCGCGGTTTTCATGCATCAGCGCCCAGCGGTTGCGCGAGGACAGCAGCACCTCGGTGGCGCCGGCGGCACGGTGGCGGTAGCTGTCCTTGCCGGGCTGATCCACGTCAAAGCTGTGGTGGGCGTGCTTGAGCGTGGAGACGGAAAACCCCCGGCCGGTGATCTCGGCCACCAGCCGCTCCATCAGCCCGGTCTTGCCGGTGTTCTTCCATCCGACGACACCGAAAACCCTCATGTGGTCTGCTCCGCAAGTATCCGCCGGGCGCGTTCCAGGTCTTCCGGCGTGTTGATGTTGAAGAAGGGATCGTGCGCCGAGGCATCGAACAACGCATTGGCCGCGCCGTGGCGGTCCGTCCAGGCCACGACCTTGCGGGTGCCCGCCTGCAGCGCCGCGCGCAGATCCTCGCGCAGCGCCACCGGCCACAGCCCGAAGGTGGGATGGCGCGCCAGGCCGCGGCGCTCGTCCGGCGTGGCGGCGAGCGCGATCGGCGCCCCCTGCGCCTCGGCCGCCGCCTGCAGCCGCGCCACCAGATCGGTGGGGAAGAAGGGCGTATCCGCCGCCACGGTGACAATCTGCGCCGCCCCCAGCGCCTGCGCCCAGTCGAGCCCGGCCAGAACCCCGGCCAGCGGCCCGGGAAAACCCGGGACGCTGTCGGGCAGGACCGGCAGACCGAAAGGCGCAAACCGGGCCGGATCGCCGTTGGCGTTGAGTGCCAGCGGCCCGGCCTGCGGGGCGAGGCGCTCGATCACATGGGCCAGCAGCGGGCGGGAGGCCAGTTCCAGCAGGCACTTGTCGCCGCCGCCCATGCGCGTGGCCAGCCCGCCTGCGAGAATCACGCCGGGCACGGCGCTCATCCTTGTGCCCCCTTGCGGCGGTGGCGGCTGTCTTCCTCGGGCACCGCGCCCGGATCGGCATCGCGCACCAGCCGCTCTTCGCCGGAGAGGCACAGAAACCGCCGCCCGCGCATCCGCCCGATCAGGGTGAGCCCCACCTGGCGGGCGATCTCCACCCCCCAGGCGGTGAAGCCCGAACGCGAGGCCAGCACCGGGATCCCCATCTGCGCCGTCTTGATCACCATCTCCGAAGTCAGCCGCCCGGTGGTGTAAAGGATCTTGTCCTCGGCGCGCTCCCCTTGCGCCAGCATCCAGCCCGCGATCTTGTCCACCGCGTTGTGCCGGCCCACGTCCTCCATGTAGACAAGCGGCCTGTCACGCCGGCACAGCACCGTGCCGTGGATCGCGCCGGCCTCGAGGTAGAGGCTGGGGGTGCGGTTGATCTTGTGCGCCAGCGCATAGAGCCAGCTGGTGCGCAGTTCGGCCCGGGGAAGGCGCAGGCCCTCGATTCCCTCCATCATGTCGCCGAACACCGTGCCCACCGCGCAGCCCGAGGTGCGGGTCTTCTTCTCCAGCTTTTCCTCATAGCTGGTGCGGCTGGCGGTGCGCACCACCACGGTGCCGGTTTCCTCGTCGTGATCTACGGCGGTGACATCGGCCATGTCGCCCAGCATGCCCTGGTTGCGCAGAAAGCCCAGCGCCAGGTATTCGGGGTAATCCCCGATGGTCATGGCGGTGACAATCTCGCGGCTGTTGAGGAAGATGGTCAGCGGCCGCTCCTCGACCACCGAGGCGGTGACCGGCGCGCCGGTGTGATCGGTTCCCTCCAGGCGGCGGGTCAGCCCCGGCCGCAGTGGATCGGGCGCGATCAGGTAGTCGCCAGTTTCTTCCGATACGCTCATCCGGCCCCAGTCCCGCGTGGCAGCGGCGACAGTGGAGCACAGCCGGGCCGCGCCGGCAAGCCTGCCCGAAGCAGCGCGGCAATCTGCAGCCGAAGCCAGCCGTCAGGCCTCCCCAAGGGCCCGGCCGCGCGGTGAAAGGCACATCTGAGGGCGGAACAGCGCCCCCGCCCCTGCGCGAGGCGGCGTTCTCAGGTGGCGAAGAGGGCCAGGAAGATCAGGATGGCGAAGATGGCAATGACCGAGCGGATCGTGATCCTGATGAAGCCCCTGAAGGTCTTCTCGTGCTCGGTGATATCCATCGAACCTTCCTTGTATTCAGCGTTTTCTGCCATTTTCCAACCCTGTTCGTATTCGCGTTGCCGGTTACCTAGCCGATTTTTGCCGCTCTGTCACGGCCCGGCAGGCGCGAAACGGCCGCAGCCCGGGCCGGGCCCGGGCCTCATCGCACAACATTTATCCGGCCTCGGTTTGCCACAGCCACGCGCCATCGTCGCGAATGCGGCGCGTCACCTTTCCCTGGTGCCACAGATGAACCACATGCGCCATGGCCTCGACAAGGGCCAGCCCGTATTCCTCCTCGCCGATCTCGCGCCTGAAGAGGACCCCGAAACATTCGGCCGCAGTATGCGGCGTGACGAGAAACTCCTCCAGTCGCGCCAGCGCCCCGTGGTGGTTGTCGATCAGCTGGGCCATCCGGGCCGGCAGGCCGGTAAACGGCAGCTTGTGGCCGGGCAGAACCAGCTGGCGGTCGTTGGCAAGGGCGCGCAGCCGTTTGCAGGCATCCAGCCACTCGCCCACCGGGTCGGCCTCGGGTTCGGTGGCATAGAGGCCGATGTTGGGCGAGATGGTCGCCAGCAGCTGGTCGCCGCCGATCACGAGATCGTCCCCTTCCGCCCAGAAGGTGGCGTGCTCGGGGGCGTGGCCGTTGCCGATGCGCACCTGCCAGCGCCGCCCGCCCATCTCGATGGCATCGCCTTCCTTGATGCGGCGATAGCCCAGCGGCATCGGCGCCACCACATCGGCAAAGTTGAACGGCCGTTCGCCGGCGCGGCGGGCAAGGATATGCGGCGCCATCCCGGCCGAACGCCAGAACGCCAGCATCTCTTCGGTGGGCAGCATTTGTTCGTCCAGCACCAGCATGCGCGCCATCAGCCATGCGGTGCGGGTGGCGACAAGCTCGGCCCCGTGGGCGCGCTGGAACCACCCGGCCAGCCCGATGTGATCGGGGTGGTGGTGGGTGACGACAAGCCGGCGCACCGGGCGGCCTTTCAGCGGCCCGCTCAGCAGCGCCTCCCAGATGGCGCGGGTCTTGCGGGTGTCGAGACCGGTATCGACGAGTGTCCAGCCGTCGCCGTCGTCCAGCGCATAGCAATTGACATGGTCGAGCGCCATCGGCAGCGGCAGGCGAAGCCACAGGATGCCCTCGGCCGGTTCCGCCGCCTCGCCGGGGGCGGGGGGCTCCTGCACCGGCGTGCGAATCGGTGCCGGCGCGGCGCGCCCGCCGCTCACGAGAAATCGTCCACGGAGAGGGCATAAAGCCCCTCCGCCCCGGCGCGTGCATGGGCCAGCAGCCCGGCATGTTCGGGCAGCAGCCGGCCGATATAGAAGGCCGCCAGGCGCGAGCGCGGCCCCTTGCCCCCCTCGGCCAGCGCCGCCTTCAGGTGGTAATGCGCCCCCAGCACCCGGGCGAAACCGCGCAGGTAGGGCACCGCGCCGGCGAAACGTTCGTTCGTATCGCCCTGCTCCAGCATCCACTCGGTGGCCTCGCGCAGGGTTTCCGAAGCGCCCCACACGGCGGTGGCCAGATCGGGCAGCAGGGCGCGGCTGGCCTCGGCGCCTTTCTGGATTTCGTCAAGCAGGCGGCAGGCGGCCTCGCCGCCATCGCCCAGCTTGCGCCCGGCCAGATCCATCGCCTGGATGCCGTTCGTGCCCTCGTAGATGCGCAACACCCGCGAATCGCGCAGGAACTGCGCCGCGCCGGTTTCCTCGATATAGCCCATGCCACCATGCACCTGCACCCCGAGGTCGGCCACCTCGTAGCCGATGTCGGTGCCGAAGGCCTTGGCGATAGGGGTCAGGAAGGCGGCCCGCGCCCGCCAGCCGGACTGTCCGGTGGCATGCCCCATGTCGATGGCCACCGCGCAGGCCAGTGCGATGGAGCGCGCGGCGAAGGTCTCGGCCTTCATGGTGGCCAGCATCCGGCGCACGTCGGCGTGGTCGATGATGGTGCCGGGCCCGTCCTGCACCGGCACCCGGCCCTGCCGGCGCTCCAGCGCATGGGCCAGCGCCTGCTGATAGGCCGCCTCGGCCTGGCCGATTCCCTGCACCCCCACCCCGAGGCGGGCGTTGTTCATCATGGTGAACATGGCGCGCATGCCGGCATTGGGCTCGCCGACCATCCAGCCGGTGGCGCGGTCGTATTCCATCACCGCGGTGGGAGAGCCGTGCAGCCCCATTTTGTGTTCGAGGCTGACCACCTTCAGGCTGTTGGGCCGGCCGGGGTTGCCCTGGGCATCGGGGATCAGCTTGGGCACCATGAACAGCGAGATGCCCCTGGTGCCCTCCGGCGCGCCGGGCAGGCGGGCCAGAACCAGGTGGCAGGTATTGGCGGTGAAATCGTTGTCGGCCCAGCTGATGAAGATCTTCTGCCCCGAAATCGCATAGGTGCCGTCGCCGTTGGGCTCGGCACGCGAGCGCAGCGCCCCCACGTCGGAGCCCGCCTGCGGCTCCGTCAGGTTCATGGTGCCGTTCCACTCGCCCGAGATCAGCCTGGGCAGGTAAAGCGCCCGGATCTCCTCGCTGGCGTGGTTTTCCAGCGCCTCGATCTGGCCCTGGCTCATCAGCGGCGCCAGCTGCAGCGCCAGGCAGGCCGAGGACATCATGTCGTTGACGGCGGTGGCCAGGGTGTGCGGCAGGCCCAGGCCGCCGTTTTCGGGGCTGGCGGAAATGCCGACCCACCCGCCCTCGGCAATGGCCCGGTAGCCCTCGGCAAACCCGGGCGAGCAGCGCACCACGCCATCTTCCAGCCGCGCCGGGTGCAGATCGCCGTTGCGCTGCAGCGGGGCGAGGGCGGTTTCGCACATCTTGCCGGCCTCGCTCAGAATCGCCCCGGCCGTCTCGGGGCCGGCCTCGGAAAACCGCTCGGTCGCGGCGACCTGGTCGTAGCCCACGACATGTTCGAGCAGGAAACGGAATTCATCCACCGGTGCGCGGTAAGGCATCACATTTCTCCCCCTGCGGCTTGGCATTGACGCAAGCGGCAAGTATCCCTTCGGTCAACGCCTGCCAAGGTATCGTAACGGCAGCCCCCATCAACCGGAACGCAGCGTCACGGCCATGCCCAAGACCACCACCGAAGTGCTGCCCGCAAATGCGGGAGGAATCGCCCGCGCCGCGCAACTGTTGCGCGAGGGCGGGCTGGTGGCCTTCCCCACCGAGACGGTCTACGGCCTGGGTGCGGATGCGCGAAACGGAGAGGCGGTGGCGCGCATCTTCGAGGCCAAGGGCCGGCCCCGGTTCAACCCGCTTATCGTGCATCTGGACGATGCCGCGCAGGCCCGCAAGATCGCCCTCTTCAACGACACCGCCGAGCGGCTGGCCAGGGCCTTCTGGCCGGGCCCCCTGACCCTGGTCCTGCCCCTGCGCCCCGGTGCGGGGCTGTCGGCCCTGGTCAGCGCCGGGCTGGAAACGGTGGCGCTCAGGGTGCCCGAACACCCTCTCGCCCAGGCCCTGCTGAAGGAATTCGCCGGGCCGGTGGCCGCGCCCTCGGCCAATGTTTCGGGCAGGATCAGCCCGACCAGGGCCGAGCACGTGCTGGAGGGGCTGGGCGGGCGACTGGAAGCCGTGCTTGACGGCGGCCCCTGCGCGGTGGGGCTGGAATCGACGATCATCGGCCTTGCCCCCGGCCCGGTTCTGCTGCGCCCCGGCGGGCTGCCGGTGGAGGTCATCGAAGACTGCCTGGGCATGCCGCTGGGCCGGGGCAAAGAGGGCGCGAAGCCCAGCGCGCCGGGGCAGCTGGCATCGCATTACGCGCCGCAGGCCGCGATGCGGCTCAACGCCGAGGCCGCCGCTCCGGGCGAGCTGCTGCTGGGCTTTGGCGAAATGGCGTGCGATCTCAACCTCTCGCCCTCGGGCGATCTGGTGGAAGCGGCGGCGAACCTGTTTCACCATCTGCGGCAGCTGGATGCGCTCGGGGCCGGGAAAATAGCCGTCGCGCCGATACCCGAGCGCGGACTGGGCCGGGCGATCAACGACCGCCTGCGCCGCGCCGCGGCCCCGCGCCCGGCAAGCTGAGACCGGCGCAGCCGGGGCTCTGCCCTCCGCCGTCCGCACGGGGCGCCCCCGTGGCGTCGTCCGACAGAAGAAAGGGGTCAGGCCCGGCCGGCGGCGGCGGAAAGCGAGACGGGATCGACGCCAAGAGCCGCCAGCGCGGCCTCCCACTTGCCGCCGTTGTCGGGGTTGAACACCAGTTCCGGCGAGGCATCCGCCACCAGCCACCCGTTGTACATGATCTCCCGTTCCAGCTGTCCCGGCCCCCAGCCGGCATAGCCGAGCATCAGCATCGAAGCGCGCGGCCCGGTGCCGCGGGCAATGGCCTCGAGCACCTCCTGGGTGGCGGTCATGGCAAAGCGGTCGTCCACCACCAGGGTTGCCTCGCGCGCCCGATAATCGCCCGAGTGCAGCACGAAGCCGCGCCCGTGCTCTACCGGGCCGCCGAAATAGACGTTTATCCCCTTGCTGCCCTCGCCGGTGGGGATCCTGAGCTGTTCCAGCAGATCGTCCATCTTCAGATCGGGGGTGGGCTTGTTGATGATCAGCCCCATGGCGCCATCTTCGCTGTGGGCGCAGATGAACACCACGCTTTTCTCGAACCGCGGGTCGCCCATGCCGGGCATCGCGATCAGCAGTTTTCCAGTCAGTTCCATCGCAGTGCCTGCCTTCCTCCTGCGCCGCCTCCGGCGCCACGAGCCCTCGGGACGATGATACCACACCGGCAGCGGTGCCGGACTCGCCAAATTGTTATTTCACTTTCCACCCATGTTACCTAATCTCGCCTCATGTACAGACAACCCTTCAGGGCGCTCCTTGCGGTCGCCGCGCTGGCCGTCTCGCTGGTTGCGGCGCCCGCCTTTTCCCAATCTCCGCCGAAAGACGTTGTCCGGGTCGATATCCTGCCCGGCTGGCGCACCGAGAACGGCACCCACATGGCCGGGCTGCGCATCCGCCTTGCCCCGGGCTGGAAGACCTACTGGCGCTCGCCGGGGGCGGCGGGCATTCCGCCCAGCTTTTCGTGGAGCGGCTCGCGCAACCTCGAATCGGTGCGTTTCCTGTGGCCGACACCCAAGGTGCAGATGCAGAGCGGGCTCAAGACAGTGGGCTACAGCGGCGAGGTGATCATCCCGATGGAGTTCACCCCCAAGCCCGGCGGCGCCGGCAAGCCGATCATCCTGCGCACGCAGATGGAGCTGGGCGTGTGTCAGGACATCTGCCTGCCCACGACGGTGACTCTTCGCGCCGAGCTGCCCGCCGGCGGCCGGCCCGACCCGGCGATCCTCGCCAGCATCCGCAACCGCCCCGCCACCGAAGAAGAGGCCGGCGTGGGCCGGGTGATCTGCGAGGTGGAGCCGATCTCGGACGGGCTGCGGGTGACCGCCATCATCGAGGTGCCGGATCAGGGGGGCGAGGAATTCTCCATCATGGAGCTGCCCGACGAGAGGATCTGGATCTCCGAGGCGATCACCAGGCGCAAGGGCAACAGGCTGATCTCCACCGCCGAGATGGTGCCGCCCAATGCCGCGCCCTTCATGCTCAGCCGCTCCGATCTGCGCATCACCATCCTCGGCAAGAACGGCGCGGTGGACGTGCGGGGCTGCTCGGCCGGCTGAGGCCGGGCTACTTGCGGCGCTTGTGCTCGTCGAGGCGGGGGAGGATTTCCACGAAGTTGCAGGGTGCGTGCCGGTAGTCGAACTGGTGCACGAGGATCTCGTCCCAGGCATCCTTGCAGGCGCCCGGGCTGCCGGGCAGGGCGAAAAGATAGGTGCCGTTGGCCACCCCGCCGGTGGCCCGGCTCTGCACCGCGGAGGTGCCGATCTTGTTCATCGAGACGATGGTGAAAACGGTGGCGAAGGCCTCGATCTCCTTCTCGTAGACGTCGCGATGGGCCTCGACCGTCACGTCGCGGCCGGTCAGGCCCGTGCCGCCGGTGGAGATCACCGCGTCGATCCCGGGGTCCGCGCACCATTGCCGAAGCTGCGCGGCGATCTCGGCGCGCTCGTCGCGCAGGATGGTGCGCGCGGCCACCTCGTGGCCGGCCTTCTCGATGCGCTCCACCAAGGTGCGCCCCGAGCGGTCCTCCTCCATCGAGCGGGTGTCGGAGACGGTGAGCACCGCAAAGCGCACCGGGATGAATTCCTTGCTTTCGTCGATACCGGGCATCAGCTTTCCCTCAGTCTTGCCTGCAGCATGAGAAGATCGTGCCAGGCCTCTCTCTTGGCGCGCGGATTGCGCAGAAGATAGGCCGGGTGAAACATCGGCAGCGCCGGGCGGCCCAGCGCGGATGTCCACTTGCCGCGCAGCCGGGTGATGCCGCGCCGGCCCAGCAGCGCCTGGCACGAGATGTTGCCCATCAGCACCAGCACCTCCGGATCGGCCAGCTCCACGTGGCACTCCACGAAGGGCAGCATCATGGCGATTTCCTCGGGCTTCGGCTCGCGGTTCTGCGGCGGGCGCCAGGGCAGGATGTTGGTGATGTAGAGCGCGCTTTCGGGATGCGCGGCCTCGCGCCCCATGCCGATGGCGGCGAACATCCTGTCCAGCAACTGCCCGGCCCGCCCCACGAAGGGGCGGCCCTGCAGATCTTCCTCGCGTCCCGGAGCCTCGCCGATGATCATCACCCGCGCCTGCGGATTGCCGTCGGCGAATACCGTGTTGCGCGCCCCGCGCTTGAGATCGCACAGATCGAAGGCCGCCACCGCCGCGGCAAGGCTCTCCAGATCTTCCGCCTGCGCCGCCATTCGCCGCGCCACCAGCACCGGATCGTCGGCGGCAGTTTCGGGCCGGTCCGGCGCGCAGGATGCGGCGCGCGGCCGGGCGGGCGCCTTTCGGGCCGGGCCGGGCGCCTCTTGCCGCAGCTCGAACCGGTTGACCGGGGCATCACCGATGGCCTCGGTCGCGCCCAGTTCCACCTGCCACTCCAGCAGCGCCCTTGCGGTTTGATGATCGCTCCCCGATTCCATGGCCACAGCCTAGCCTCTGCCCGGCGCGGGGCAAACCGCAAACCGCCCGCCTTGCCCGAGGCCCCCGAGCCGACTATAAGCCCGGAAAATCGGGACGGCACATGACATGACATTCCGCGCCAGGCACCTGTTGGGCATCGAACCGCTCCACCCCGAAGAGATTCGCTCCATTCTCGACCTCGCCGATACCTACGCCGATCTCAACCGGCGCGGCGCGCAGGCCGGGAAGGTGCTCGACGGGCTGACCCAGATCAACATGTTCTTCGAGGCTTCCACCCGCACCCAGGCCAGTTTCGAACTGGCCGGCAAGCGGCTGGGCGCCAACGTGATGAACATGGGCGTTCAGGCCTCCTCGATAAAGAAGGGCGAGACGCTGATCGACACGGCGCTGACGCTCAACGCCATGCGCCCCGATCTGCTGGTGGTGCGCCACCCCCATTCCGGGGCGGCAAACCTTCTGGCCGAAAAGGTTACCTGCGCGGTGCTCAACGCCGGCGACGGCCGTCACGAGCACCCCACCCAGGCGTTGCTCGATGCGCTGACCATCCGGCGCGAGAAGGGCCGGCTGCACCGGCTCACGGTCGCAATCTGCGGCGATATCGCCCATTCGCGCGTGGCGCGCTCCAACATCCTGCTGCTGGGCAAGATGGAAAACCGCATCCGCCTGATCGCTCCGCCCACGCTGATCCCGGCCGGGGCCGCCGACTGGGGGGTTGAAGTGCATGACGACATGGCCGAGGGGCTGAAGGATGCCGACGTGGTGATGATGCTGCGCCTTCAGAAGGAACGGATGGACGGCGCTTTCATCCCCTCGCAGCGCGAGTACTACCACCGCTTCGGGCTGGACGCCGAAAAGCTCAAGGCCGCGAAGGCGGATGCCATCGTGATGCATCCGGGGCCGATGAACCGCGGGGTGGAGATCGACGGCACACTGGCCGACGACATCAACCGCTCGGTCATCCAGGAACAGGTGGAGATGGGCGTGGCGGTGCGCATGGCGGCGATGGAACTGCTGGCGCGCAACCTGCGCGCCGCAGCCGGGCAGGAGGGAACCCATGTCTGAGCCCGCGCCCGAACCGGCCCTGGCCCCCGGCGAGAAGGTGCTGGAGCGCATCCGCGCCAGCCGTGCCACCTATATCCGCGAACACGTGATGCTGGCCGCGCTGGGCTCTGTCGGCGGGGCGGGCGTGCTGATCTACATCGGCAACCCCTACCCCTGGACCGGCGTGGTGGGGGCGCTGGCGGCGATCGCGGTGCGCGGGTTCTACCTGGCCTCGGACCATCTCTCCACCGAATGGCTGCTGACGAACCGCCGCCTGATCGGCCCCGAGGGCAGGGTGGTGCCGCTTTCTTCCGTCAAGACCGTGCGCTCCCTGTTCACCGCCGTGCAGGTGATCACCGAAAGCGGCGACAAGCACATGCTGAAATACCTCCCCGACACCGCGGCCACGGTGGCGCAGATCCAGCACGCGAAGGCACGGAGCGCGCAATGACCAGCGCAGCCGGAGAAAGGGGTGCGGGGGATGCGCGCAATCCGGAAGGGCACCACATGAGCAAACTCTTCACCAACGCCCGTCTGATCGACCCGGAGGCCGGCCGGGTCATGCCGGGGGCGCTGCTGGTCGAGGGCGGCAGGATCGCCCGGCTTTTCGACACGCCCGAACCCGAGGGGCTGCAAGGGGCGGAGCGGCTGAACTGCGCGGGCCGCTTCCTGGCCCCCGGCATCGTGGACATCGGCGTGAAGGTCTCCGAGCCGGGCGAGCGCCACAAGGAAAGCTTCCGTTCTGCCGGGCAGGCGGCGGCGGCGGGCGGCGTGACCACCATGGTCACCCGCCCCGATACCATTCCCGCCATCGACAGCCCGGAAATCCTCGAGTTCGTCACCCGCCGCGCCAACGAGGCCGCGCCGGTGCGGGTGCGGCCCATGTCGGCGCTGACCAAGGGCCGGCAGGGGCGCGAGATGGTGGAGATCGGCTTCATGCTCGATGCCGGCGCGGTGGCCTTCACCGATTGCGACGCGGTGGTGGAGGACACCCGCGTTCTCGGCCGCTGCCTGAGCTACGCGCGCTCGCTGGGGGCGCTGGTGATCGGCCATCCCCAGGATCCGGGGCTGAGCCGCGGGGCCGCGGCGACCTCGGGCAAGTTCGCCTCTCTCAAGGGGCTGCCCGCGGTATCGCCCATGGCCGAGCGCATGGGGCTTGACCGTGACCTGGCGCTGGTGGAGATGACCGGCGCGCGCTATCACGCCGACCAGATCACCACCGCCCGCGCCCTGCCCCGGCTGGAACGCGCCAAGGCCGCCGGGCTGGACGTGAGCGCCGGGGTCTCGATCCATCATCTCACGCTGAACGAGTTCGACATCGGCGACTACCGCACCTTCTTCAAGGTCAAGCCGCCCCTGAGGGCCGAGGACGACCGGGTGGCGGTGGTCGAGGCGGTGGCCTCGGGGCTGATCGACATCATCTCGTCGATGCACACCCCGCAGGACGAGGAAAGCAAGCGCCTGCCCTTCGAAGAGGCCGCCTCGGGGGCGGTGGCACTGGAAACCCTGTTGCCGGCAGCGCTGCGGCTGTATCATTCCGGCGACATGACCCTGCCGCAACTCTTCCGCGCCCTCTCTCTCAATCCCTCGAAGCGGCTGGGGCTGGATACCGGCCGCCTGGCGCCGGGAGCGCCGGCCGATCTGGTGCTGTTCGACGCTGATGCGCCCTTCGTGCTGGACAGGTTCAAGCTGCGCTCCAAGTCCAAGAACACGCCTTTCGACGGGGCACGCCTGCAGGGAAAGGTGATCGGCACCTGGGTTGGCGGCGTGTCCGTTTTCGGAGGATAGCCCATGACCTACGTTCTCGTCGCACTTGCGGGATACCTGCTGGGATCGGTGCCCTTCGGGGTCGTGATGGCACGAATCTTCGGGCTGGGCGATCTGCGCAGGATCGGCTCGGGCAACATCGGCGCCACCAACGTGTTGCGCACCGGCAACAGGCTGGCCGCCTTCCTGACGCTGGTGTTCGACGCCGGCAAGGGCGCGGCGGCGGTGCTGGCGGCACGCTATCTGGCGGGCGAGGCCGCGGCCGGGCTGGCCGGGCTGTTCGCCATGCTGGGGCATCTCTACCCGGCGTTCCTGAGGTTTCGGGGCGGCAAGGGGGTGGCCACCTTTCTGGGCACGCTGCTGGCGCTTTCGCCGCCGGTGGGGCTGGCCGCCTGCGGCAGCTGGCTGGCAACCGCCCTGATCACCCGCTACTCTTCGCTTTCGGCGCTGGTGGCGGC